>CAYXWP010000001.1:0-73550 GCA_964468845.1 uncultured Candidatus Saccharibacteria bacterium
ACCATACATCAATGCTAGAATTATTTGGGTATCATTCTTGGATTGGAAAATACTATATAGCACCTTTTCTATATTTCTATAACGCCTTCTCTGCCTCGATGAATTCATCCAAATCTCCTTCTAGAACTTTTTCTATTTGTGATGATTCAACATTTGTACGATGATCCTTTACCATCTTATATGGATGTAAAACATACGACCGAATCTGATTCCCCCATTCAATAGCTGTGGTTTTACTTATATACATTCCTTTTTCTCTTGCGATTCTCTCATCTTCCATTTGTTTAAATAGTTTTCCGCGAAGGATATCCATAGCCTTCTCTTTGTTCTGTGCTTGTGATCTTTCTGAAGTAACATGTACTGACAGGCCAGTAGGCTTGTGAACGATTCGTACTGCAGTTTCTCTTTTGTTAACATTTTGTCCACCAGGACCTCCAGATTTTGCTATTGAAATCTCAATATCCTTTTCTGATAATTCCATATCTGCGCTATTTGTCTTTTCAAATTTTGGGATAACCTCAACCATTGAGAAAGATGTATGGCGAAGTTGCTTAGCATTAAAAGGCGAAATGCGAACAAGGCGATGCACTCCGGACTCATTTTTCAAATCTCCATAAACATTTTTACCACTAATTTCAATTGTAATATTTCTAAAACCACCATGATCGTTTTCATTTGAGTGAATTAACTCCATCCCCCATCCTCTCTTCTCCGAAAACTTTCTGTACATTCTGTATAGGATAGAAGAAAAATCTTCTGCATCATCTCCCCCAGCACCAGAAAAAATGGTCATTATGGCATTTCCCCTATCAAATTTACCGACACCTTCAAGAGAATTTTTTAAATCTGCTATTTCTTTTATAACAGCCTGTGCTTTGTTTTTATCAGTCCAAAAATCAGTAGTTTGCATAGAACCTTCCAGCGCCTCAATCTTCTTCTGTATTTCCTCTTTATTCATAAGGCTAGTTTATAAGAAAAATGGGCAAAAGAAAAGGACCGGAGGGGGTCCTTGTCGTTACTGCGGGGTAATCCACCAACCTCGCATGTTCGTGATTATGGACACGACTCAAGATAACTACAATTACTCCTCCGGTCTTAGTGTCACGTTCCAACGCGATCAGCTGATGGAAAGGTGAGATCACTCCGCTAGTAAAGAACGAGACAGAAAATAATATATCACGTAAGTATATTTTTGCAAATCTAAGCAAAAGAAAAGGACCGGAGGGGGTCCTTATACAAACGGTGGGTTACCTTGTCAGGCAAACGCCTTGACGTGTTAGTGGGGACAAAAGTTTCCCCGGACACTTGGTAAATCCACGCTACCTACAACCCCTCCGGCCCTGTCCCCGTTCCAATCGCGGCCGACAGCATTCGATTTCTCAAAAGGCGACCTTGTACAATGGATTTGGAAGACCGACAAACTATATCAGAAATATTTGCAAAAGCAATTTGAGCCAAAGGTGAGGATTGAACTCACGGCCCCCACTTTACGAAAGTGGTGCTCTACCAACTGAGCTACTTTGGCAAAAGTAACCACAACTTTAGTGGCACTTTTTATATTATCATGTTTTTCTTTTTACTCCACAAATTTTCTATTTCCCAAACACCTTCTGTGCTTTTTCTAGAATCCTTTCAGTATCCATTTCCCTTTCACCAAGATCAGATCTCAAGAGTATCACTGCAATAGGATATGTTGTTGATGCTGTGCCAGCAACATTAAATAAAGAAATCATACTCTCCCTCGCCTCTTGAGTTCTTCCTGTTTTACCCCCTATAAATGGAGGATAATCAACAAACGGATTAATTGTCACAAATTTGTATGAACCATGTTCCGTTGTAGTAGCTAAAGTCATTTCTTTTTGATCTGTAATATCTAAAATAGCTTTCTCATTTTTATAAATATACTTTGCTAAAGAAAATAAGTCTTTCGCATTAGAAACATTTGCTGGGTTTAAGCCTGAAGCGTCTTTGAATGAAGTCTTACTCATACTCATTTCTAAGGCCAAAGAATTCATCGCTTTAATAAATTTTTCATAACCCGAAGATTGAGCTAGGGCCTCAGCTGCATCATTACTTGATTCTAATAGTAGCGGATACAAAAGTTCAAGAGCAGTAAACTTCTCATCCTTAACAAGATGGCCAGCATCTCCAATAGTATCAAGCATCTGCTGTGTAATTGTAATTTGTTTTTCTTTGTCTATAAGATGTGTGGCGACGATCGAAGTAAAGAGTTTGCTAAGTGAAGCGATAGGAAAAACTTTTGTAGAATTAAATTCTAAATAAATTTGACCAGTCTCAAAATTGCCAACAAAATACGCTTCTGCAGTAATAGCCTCTAAATCTTTTTTAACAACTTTCTTTTCTTTTATCTTTATCTGCTCCTTAACTTTTTCTGGTTGTATAAAATCCTCTTCGAGAATCAGTGGAGGTTCTATACTTTTTGGTTTTTCTTTAAAGGCAAAAAGCTCCTCAAATTTTACTTGTTGAGTATTCGCCTGGTTTTTACTCACTTGCCATGAGAGTGCAAAACCAATGATTAAACATGAGATGAATAGAAGAACAAACTTTTTCATTGTCACTATATTGTATCATAATTTATTTTATCTAGTGACAGAAATTGGATTGGTTAGTTCACCATCAGCGGAAATAGTTACTCGCCCATTTGAATCCTGATATATTGTGTAGCCTGTATTGTAGGCACCGTTCTCTATATAGCTAGATCCAGGTTTCGAAGGATCAAAAGGCAATGATGAAATGTAATTTGGGACCACACAATCCGCAATGTCAAAATGCGTAGTTAAGCCAGAATCATTTGTCATCAATGTGGTCGTGGATGGAATAGCCAGCGTGGTAGTTCCACAATTAAACAAGCCACGGTGTTCAGCAATATTTTGACCGACTGCATTTAAAATTGCTGTTACATTACTTACTCTTTGAGAATCTCTTGCTAATTTGAATTGCCGAGCAGGATTTACTGCTACAAGTACAACTGCAGCTAACACTGCAATAATACCTATCACTACCAAAATTTCTATTAGTGTAAAACCTTTTTTCTCATTTTTAATATTTTGCATTGTATTTTTTTATAATTAATTAGTAATACAAAATACTACAATTTATTTATTAAGAAGTTCTAAAGGAATTATTAAGAATTGATAAAGATATAATTTCTTAAACTCTATAACACTGCCATCTTCTCTTAGACTATTTCTGAGACATCTGAGCTTTCTGTTGTTCCCATACTTCTGCATTATACTTAGCCAACGTCATGGTAATAATCACTGGAAGAATGCAGAGTACTAGAGCAAGCGTTGAAAACATTAAACTGTTCACGCTTACTTGTCTAATTTTTTTCCAGGAGATAACTGTAAGGATGATGCTGAGTAGAAAGACTAGAACAATTCCCCAAAACACAACTCCTCGACTATCAATACTACTGAATCCGCCACCAATCATGATTCCAAATATCAGAATTGCATTACATGGAATTGATATAACTGATAATATTGATAATATTCGAGAAAATGATGTTTTATCCATGGTTTAAATTATAACCCAAAATGTCTAAATCTTAAACTCTATCGTACTACCACCTTCTAACTTTTTTATATATGTCCATCACTCAATCGAAATAACTTCGAGATGGTTATCGTATATCTGTACGGTCGCCCGACGATACACAATGGTTTTCATATACTTTCCGTACGCAACTATTGTTCTTATATCATCATTCGCTACTCCAGAACTAGAGGTCTTTGCGACAGAAAGTATTGCACAATTTAATTCAGGAATTTCTATTTCTTTATTATTAAGAAAAAAATAGTCATGAACCAAGGCTAGCAAAGCCTGGTCTATACATGAATATGCTGAATAGTAGCTTGCAAGTCTGTTCTCTTTATTCCTAACCGCATCAAAAAAATGTCCATACTCTATTGATTGCATAAAAGAGAATGCAAGAAGTAACGAGGAAATCGATAATACGAGTATAAGTGCTGCAAATCCACTCTTACCATTACTCCCATTTTTACTCTTACTTTTACTATTTTGATATTTCATATTTTTACTCATGAAAATTTTGAATTAATAGTTCATAATCACTTTTAGAAAAAACCGAGGACGATATCTTGAACTGCAAATATGATGTAATTGTAGAAAATATTCCGAGCATAATTAACGAGAGCAATGCAACATACAGTATTGTTTCAATTAGTGAAAATCCTTTGTTTATTTTCATAACTTTTTCTACTTTAATTTCAAAACTGCTATCGCCTTTTCATCACCTGTTGCAAAAAATATATTAGACCAATCGCATGACATTGCCACTGACATATTTCCAAGCGATTTACTATATATTTTTGAAGTGAAATCCGTATTCCAAACTTGGAATTCTTCTCCTAAAGCGTGTGTTAATAGATAAATATATGGGTTACGAATTAAAAACCCATATACCCCACCTGGAATATCTTTTGAATATTCAACAGGCATTACAGAACTTGTTGCATTGCTTGTTGAAAACATAAATGCCTCGTGGTTTGAAATTTGATTTATTCCCCCAACAGTCCTGCCAAAACCCATTGTGTTTTCAAAATATTCAATCACCTTTCCTTGTTGTGTCTGCCAACCACTTGAAGTAAAACTATTTACTAGAATTAAATTCGATTTATCCTTTGTATCTATAACCCGCATTTGTTTTTCATCTGAAGTAGCTAAATACGCACGATCATCGTAAACATAAATATCGTTTACTAATGTATTTGTTTCAAAACTACCAACAATTTTGGGAAGTAGAGGATCAGTGACATCGATGCTATAGAATTCTGGTCCATCCCATTTATTTGTTCCCAAATATACATATCCATTTCTATAGAATACCGAACTCGCTCGTGGTGGTGTAGTCGATGCTTCAGGTAATGACAATTTCAATTGCGAAACAATGCGAGGAGAAACCCGATCGTGAATATCTATAATTTGTAATTGGGATAATGTACCTGTATTCGCAACATATAAATATGGACCAGCAACGGCGATAGAGGAAAGCCCTGGACCAGTATTTAGCGATGAAATAATTGTTGAATTATTAAAATCCTTAGCGTCAATTATAAAAATATCTGACAATGACTGACTCGCAGAATCAGCGGTAACGTATGCAATTGAATTTCTAGCTTCGATATCTGTACTAGCATTACCCGCTCCAAGAAATACCCCACTATCAAAATATTCAACTTTTGTTTTATCAAAATCTATTCTGGGCGAGCAGTTTGAACTTCCCCATCCATTTATATAGTTTGACTTCACCGCAGAGAACAATTGTGAATTCAAAAATACGGAGTCGTTTCCGTACAATGACGCGGTTGTGCTGGGACTGTCGTCGCGTAGCGCTCCGTCCATTACCTCGACAGATTCCTTTATCAAATCTAGCCTCTTTAGTGACCAAAGTTTCATATCCTGCATTGTGGTACTCAAAGTAAAAGTAGAAATTGAGAAAAGTGTAAAAAGAGATAGTGCAATCATAATTTCAACGGATAAAAATCCTTTTATAAATAAATATTTACAACTAACGCGATCAACGCCTTTAATGTGTGAGGTGATTTGTAATTTCATAAACAGGAAGAATTATTGATAAGGCAATTGAGCCAACAACTAACCCCATAAAAATCATGAGGACGGGTTCGATCAGTGAGGAAAATCTTTTTAATAACAAATCAAGGTCTTGTTCAAATATCCTTGAACAATGACCAAGCATTACAGAAAGACTTCCTGTCTTTTCACCCAATGAACACATATCTACCATTACTGGTAAAAATATATTTGGAAATTCCTTCATTGAACTAGAAAAAGTAACGCCGAGAACTGATTGTGCGTGTATTTTTTGAAATGAATTCTTAATAACCACATTCGAAAGTGAATCCCGAGCAAAAAGATGAAACTCTGATAGCGACCTTCCTGATGAGAGTAACATTTCACCAATACCACAGAGTGAAGATAATATTTTGAGTTTCAGGTATTTTCCCAGAAGCGGAGTGGCTAGCAAAATACTATGAATTTTTCTTTTAACCCAGTCAGATTTTTTCAACAAATATGCAAAACATAACACTGATACTACGAATGCACCCATAGTTTGAAGACCAAACAAAAAAGTATATTCATACGCAGATTTAACCAAAAGAGTAAGTAACGGTAATTTAATATTCATACTACTTAACATTGGCAAAATCTTTGGAAATATATACATCACCAGAAACAAAGCCATGCAAATGGTCACAACAAAAATGAACGCTGGATATATAAGTGTACTAATGAGTCGCTTTTTAAAATCATTTCTTTTCTCTAAATTTTTTGATACTTGCAATAGCGAAGAGACAAGGGATCCGGAGTATTCACCGTTTTTAATAAGAGTTATCAATAGCAAATCGAATTTGACACTAGAATTAATAATACTTTTTGACAAAGGAATACCGTGTTCACAATCATTAATAAATATTCCGTAAACCTTTTTTCTGGCTTTTGAGGTTTCCATTGATTTCATAATATTTAATGACTCTGTCAATGAGATATTTGAATCAAGCAACAAGGAAAGTCTTTGTGCAAAAAATATTTGATCGTTAATTGAAAATGATTTGTACATACTATTTTTATACATAACTATTCATGTACAACTCTTAGAACTTCCTCCTGACTTGTAATTCCCTTTTCGACCTTGCACATTCCATCCTCGTACATTGTGACCATGCCCTTACTTCTTACATATTTACCTATTTCGTCTATAGAGATATGAGACATAATGTATTTTCTGAGCTCTTCGTCGACAACTATAGTTTCCGCAATCACAGTTCTTCCCCGATAACCAATAGTTCCGCAATCGGCACAACCAATACCTTTGCATTCCTGACATATCTTTCTAACTAACCTTTGTGCGATAACTAAGGATAAAGTTGAGGCAACGAGGTAAGGATCAATTTTCATATCAAACAATCTAGGAATCGCACCAAGTGCAGAATTGGTGTGTAAAGTAGATAAGAGTAAATGCCCAGTCAGAGAAATGTTTGTAGCAATCTGAGCTGTCTCAGTATCACGAATTTCACCAACCATAATAATATCTGGATCTTGCCTAACAATGGATCTCAAACCATTTGCAAAAGTAATACCATGCTTAGAATGTATTTGTATTTGCCGAACCCCTGATATTGCATACTCGATCGGATCTTCAAGAGTAATGATGGAATTTTTCTGTGAAGAAAGTGACGAAATTAAAGTATACAGTGTTGAGGTTTTGCCAGAACCAGTCGGTCCAGTGACCAGTATCATTCCTTGATGTTGTGTTAGTAGGTTTTCGATTCGCATAATGTCATGTTCTGAAAATCCGAGCTTCGACAAGGACATTGAATCATTATTATTTTTTAATATTCTCAAAACTGCATTTTCACCGTAATGAGTCGGGATAATCGAGACACGCACATCGCAATCACAAACACCTTCATTAAATTTAAATCTTCCATCCTGCGGCACAAAGTGAATGTCTGTTCTCAAAGCAGAAATTACTTTTATCCTAGCAATGAGTTCTTCATGACTTTCATTTCTTAATGTGTCTTTGTATATCAAAACCCCATCTACACGAAATCTGACGACAATACCTGCGGGTGTTGGATCTATATGTATATCAGAGGCATTTAAATGATAGCCGTAGCATATTATTGAATTCACCAGTTCAACAACTGATTGAATATCGTGTAATACCCTTTCATTTAAATTAATTTTGTATTGCTCATCTGGCATACACATAAACTAGCAAAGAATTATTAAGAACTTTTAAAGAAGTTCTAAAGAAACAATAAAGATTTAGTACTATGTGCTCATATTCCACATCGCTTGCTATTATTTAAATGTGTGTTAGTATCTTCAACCTAACTTCGGCACTCAAACAAAAGCTCAGGACGGGCACGGTGTCGAAAAAAGAACAACTGTACACTGCAAAAAACATGACAAGCGACCACGACACTCGAGGTGGAGACCACGATGACGAAATCATCACGGCCACACTCAACGATTGAACGAAGACTCGTCTCCACACACCGCTGCGCCACTGTAAAACGGGGCCAGTGGTTATTTTTTTAGCCTGTGGATGAATTCATTGAAATACGTTGATAATTGGATATAAAAAGATAGACTATTGATATTTTCTAGGGATGTGGTACTATTTTTCTTGGCTCTGGCACTCAACAATTGATAGGTCCAACACTGGACAAAGTGTCAGAATAGAAACAACAAATCGGAGTAACAGAAATGTTCAAAAAAAAACATCTGTTGGGAAAAATGCGTCGCAGTCGGCAATCCGCCATCAGGTCTCATCGGAGAGAGACAAACTGCAAACTCAAGATTTTGGCCGCTGAGGCCGAATGGGTGTTGCGCATCGACACCGAAGACGCAATGGTCGCAGAAGAGTAACCCGCGACTTTGTTTTCCCAATCGCCGCCGGACCCAATCAGCTGGGCCCGGTGGCTATTATTTTACCCAAATTTCTCGACACACCTATAATTTGACTTTTACTATGTTTTTATGCTTTAATAGCAACTTAACTTTATGGATATACGAAACATCGCAATCATCGCCCATGTGGACCATGGAAAGACGACACTTACTGACGCAATCATGACTCAATGTGGTCACGGGGACGACGGTACAATGGACTCAAACGCCCTTGAACAAGAGCGTGGTATTACTATTTATGCAAAAAACACTTCGATTGAATATAAAGGAACAAAGATAAATATTGTGGACACACCAGGTCACGCGGACTTTGGCTCAGAAGTAGAACGTGTTCTACGATCTATTGATACAGTTCTTCTTGTTGTTGATGCGCAGGAAGGTCCAATGCCTCAAACACGTTTCGTGTTGAAGAAATCTCTAGAACTTGGTTTAAAGCCAATTGTAATTATAAATAAAATAGACAAGCCAGCAGCGAACCCAAATCATTGTCATGAAATGGTTCTTGAACTTTTCATGGAGCTTGGTGCGAATGATTCCCAATTAGACTTCCCTACTATTTACGCTATCGGACGTGAAGGTGTGGCTATGAAGAAACTCGGAGATCCAAGAAAAGATCTTACTCCTCTTCTAGATATGATTCTTGAACACGTTCCACCTGCAAATAAAGATCACAGTGCAACAGCGCCACTTACAGTACAAACTTTCAATCTTGGATATGATAATTTCCTAGGACGTCTAGCTATCGGTCGTATTTATGATGGAACAATTAAAATGGGTCAAACAGTTTATGAAAAGAAAATTGGTGGAACAGTGAACTCTGGAAAAGTAACTAAACTTTTTACATTTGAAGGAAAGAAGAGAGTTGAGATAAACGAAGCAACCGCTGGTGACATTGTTACAATCGCTGGATTCCCAGAAATTTATATTGGAGAAACTCTTACAGACAATGCAGAAACTCCGGCTCTTCCTGCAATCAAAATTGATGAACCAACCATTTCCCTAAACTTTCTTGTAAACAGTTCACCTTTCGCAGGACGCGAAGGTAAATTCGTAACCGGACGACAGATTCGAGAAAGACTCGAGAAGGAACTGGAAATCAACGTTGGTCTAAAAGTGGATTTTTCATCTGATGTGTTCTATCGCGTTTACGGTCGTGGAGAACTTCATATTGCAGTACTTCTAGAAAATATGAGACGAGAAGGATATGAACTTCAGGTTTCTCAGCCTCAGGTTATCATAAAAGATATTGACGGAGTGAAGAGCGAACCTTTTGAAGAACTTACTATTGATACTCCTGATGAGTTCACAGGTGCAATTATCGAAAAGCTCGGTAAAAGAAAAGCGACAATGATAGATATGAAAACAAAAGAAGGTATAACTCGTATGCTTTTCGAAATACCTACTCGTGGTCTACTTGGCTATAGAGGTGCTTTCGTTATCGATACAAAGGGTAATGGAATTCTCGCAAGTCGATTTATTGATTTCAAACCGTATGCAGGTGAAATTGAAAAGCATTCAACTGGATCAATGACTTCTATGATGTCAGGAAAGGCACTTGCCTTTGCAATTTGGAATTTACAAAATCGTGGCCGTATTTTCATTGAACCTACAACAGAAATTTATGAAGGAATGGTTGTTGGTGATACATCAAAGGGTGATGATATGGATGTTAACCCATGTAAAGGAAAAGCGATGTCAAACATGCGTTCTTCTGGAAACGATGAGCACATCATGCTTACACCTGCTTGGAAAATTGATATCGAAAGAGGACTAGAAACAATGCGTGAAGATGAGTATTTAGAAATTACTCCAAAGAACGTACGTTTACGAAAAAAGTTTTTGACTGCGACAGATAGATCAAAAGCAGGAAGAAAGGATGGGGTGACGAATTAATGGAGTACCCCAAAAAACTGACCCCCTCCTCCTCTCTCTTCCTTTCACTCCAACGCACTCCTGCACAGCCACGCTGTAGAAGCCCCCTAGTTAAAGGTGACCAAATTTTGGTCACCTTTTGCTATGTGGTACAGCGCCATAACAAACGAAGCCTCGTCTTTCATTCGTAAATAATACAAAAGAAGCCGGGGGTCAGATTGACCCTCGGCTTTGCTTGAAACTCCTCATACAGTGTCCAGTTTGACAGCACCCATCAAGATGACAGGATTTTGCCCTTGGAAGAATTGACTGATCCGGCCGGCAACACCGAAGGTTAGAATCACGTGCCGTCCACGATCATTTACGTATCCGGCAAACTCCGACTCAGGAACAAAGATTTCAATCTTGTTTTCGACCTGGCAATGGCCCGATTCAGTCTGTTGTGCAAGACTTAGATTGAGAACCCGAAGATGGTCTGGATCGAGCATGACCTCGAGCCAGCATTTCGTTTCTTTGAAAATCCACCAGCCACTTGTTTTTGAGGTGACAGATGTAATGACACCTCTTACGTTGTACTCCTGTCGGTTACGCCGTAGGTTCGGGTTGATACTAAGTATTGATACCATAATTTATCCTCCGTATTGTTGTTGACTGCGTTTTCAAAATTCTCGATACATTTTTAAATTAACACAAACATCTTATGCTGTCAATATTATTTTATGTCTAAGTAAAAATTCGCTTCTAGCGATTGCTTTTTTACATATAAAATCCAGTTGATAAATCCAGTAATTGGAGTATTATGCAATCAGTAAAACTGTAGGTAAATCAACAGCAACAAATAACGGTCTTTGAAACCACACAACAACTGGGACAACAATGAAAACGACAATTAAACTCGTAGTCTTCTACTTCCTTCTTCAATTGTGCAACCACGCCAGTGCGGCATACTCTGTTCAATCGGCTTGGTTTCCTTACGGGCCACAATACAACATCCAAGTGTACCGTCTTTTTTGGGGAACAAATAGTGGCGAGTACACGCATACGCAAGACTTTGGTTTGGAGACGAATCTCGCTCCCCGACCCGACATCATCCGTGTGTTAAATGTCACAATCGAAGTTCCCAACGCAGGACAGACTTACTATTTCATGATCAGAGGCATCGACAGCAACGGAAATGAGTTTGGGACTTCGGAGGAGTATCCTTGGTGGGTGCAACGCGAAAATGATGCACGTCCATCAATCTCCGCAATTCCCAACCGCCATTTTTTGATCAACAGTGTATCGAATACAGTGCCCTTCACAATTGGGGACGACCAGACACCACTCGATGAATTGGAAGTGTACTACACTGCATGGAACCCGATCATCATACCAGCGACAAACATTTCGCTTGGTGGGTCCGGTGCAAATCGTACGATTACACTGACGCCGATAACTGGGCGCACAGGTACGACCACTGTCGAAGTTATTGTTATCGATAACAATCTAAGTCCGAAAGCAACAACATTCATTGTTGAAGTTTCAGCAAATCCAGGAATTACGAGTCCTAGATTACTTTGGTTCAAAACAGTTCCCTTGCCATAGCACCTTTCGTAAAATCCGCAAATACGAACACGAACAAGAACATGTGCACATAGACGGAGTCCACGAGCCTGTCACTTCACTTGCCAACATTACTTGGCGGAGGTGACGGCTTTTTTTATTTGAATTATTTTTAATTATTTGTATTTGCTTACTTATTTATAATTATCTTTTTCTTCTTTACTAAAGTGCTCCGTGGCGTATGACAGCATTACTCTAGGCATCTTTTTATAGTATTTATTCAAAAACTTTTTTTCAATATCTCTTGAAATCCTTTTGCCAACATCACGCAACATCCAACCGACCGCCTTGTGAATTAAATCATGCTTGTCAGACAGCAACATTTCCGCCAACTTAAATACATCCTTATATTCACCCGCTTTAATGAAAGCATGCGTAGAAATTATAGAGATCCTTCTTTCCCAAATATTTTTTGACCTAGCTAGCCTATACAAAACCGCCCTATCCCTGTCCCTATACTTATCATTATCATTATTAAGCAAATAATCACCAACAATGTAACTAGCTGACAAATCCACAAGATCCCAATTATTTATATATCTAGTGTTTTTTAAATAAAATTTATAAATCGCTTTCTTAATTTTTTCATCCTCTTTTTTCTTATCTTTTGTTTTCTTATTATTTGCTCTTTCATATTGCGCTACAAGTATTTCCAAAGCTGTAAGCCTAAATTCATGGACCTCACTCTCTAATAATTTCTGAATTACATCAAAATTGGCATCAATATATTTATGCGCAATCTTTCTGATTTTGGGTACAACTATTCCAATAAAAATATCTCCCTCCCCATACTGACCCTTGCCCGTCTTAAAATATCTTGAAAGCAGTTTGGCTTTCTTTGCGTCAGCGAAACTATTTAAATCATTGGTTATTTCTTTTATCACAAAATTTTAATATATTAGTGTATAATACTTGACATGAAGGATCTTTTTTACAGATTGCCACGAAATATAATTCGTTCTTTTTCTCCTCGTAATTTTATATGGCATCTGGTCGCATTTATTTTAACATATGTAATTGTCATTCAAGGGTTTGATTGGTCTTGGTTTCTTGCAGTCAGAGGAGAAATCGTAAACAAGATTCTATTTCCTGCAGTTATAATTGGCGCGTTTGTACCAATATTGTTGCCTCTTGGTTTTCTTGCTATTGGTAAAATACGAAAAAGCAGAAGTCCATACGAAGGCAAAAAAATAATGAATGTTGGCTGGGCGCTTGGACAAGCAGCAATTGTCGGTTATCTTATTTCCTCCTTCTATAAAATGTTTACAGGAAGAATACAACCTGACCTATCAAATCTAATTAATGATATTAGCAACAATTTCCAGTTTGGTTTTTGGAATCATGGAATATTCTGGGGCTGGCCTTCTTCACATACAACAATTGCATTCGCAACAATGGTGACGCTAATAATTCTCTATCCAAGAGGTAAGGCACTGAAATACATTGCACTGATCTATGCTTTCTATATCGGTCTTGGAGTATCGATAGGGATACATTGGTTCTCAGAATTTATCGCTGGAGCAATAATAGGAGCTGTGATTGGTAAGGTTGTTGGTAAATGTTTTAAAGATAAAAAGATAGCGTAGGGGCGCGCTTCAAACATTGAAGTATGCTGCTAATTATCACGACAACTTTTCAATAATTTCTTGCCAAGAATTTACTCTGACTATGGGGTGCTTGGCATCATATTGATTATCGCATTGATTCCACGGCGCATTGAAAAGAAGTGCTGAAATTCCAACACCTAACACATTTTCTACATTCTCCAAGTTATCATCGACAAATATGTCGACGCCCATTTCTTTGCACACATCTCCCTTTGAACGCCTTATGCCATTTCCAGAAAAATGATTGGTAAAAACTATATTTTTAAAAGAATTCGGAAAATATTTATCAATCCATTCCGATGTCGCACCTCGAAGTGTTTCAGGCTTAGATGTAATAATAATTAAAGTGTTATTGTCTTTAAGTTTTTTAATAGCCTCAACTGCACCGAGAACTGGTACGGCATTCAAGTGTTCTGGTGTTGCATAGAAATCAACCACTCTTTTTACAGCTTCTTCTTTTGAACAATTTAAAATGTCCGCATATTCAAATACAGTTAAATCATTCCGACAAATATTTGTACCATAAACACGATTATGATATGCGCAAAAAGCATTATTAAAATCTAATAAAACTTCGTCGAGATCGAGGCCGATTATTCTGGATTTCATTTGCTGGGGGCCAGGGAATCGAACCCCAATACTATCCTTCAAAGGGATATGTCCTACCGTTAGACGAGCCCCCAATATTCTTTTGTCTATATAAAATACCTTAAAATTAAAGAAAATTCAAGTGTTTATCGAAATTACAAAGCCCTCTTTATCTCATCCTTAACCTTAAGTAGCTCCTCTTCCGCACTCGGCTCTCTATCCCCTGTCCTATAAAGCATACTTCTAGGATCATAGCCGAGTAAACCTGTGTCTCCCTTCTTTCGAGGAACAATATGTAAATGAAAATGTGGTACAGATTGTCCTGCAAGCTTGCCTTCATTCCAAACACAATTAAAACCTTCTACGTCATAAAGCTTTTTTAAGGCATTCATTATTTTGTCTGCAAGTTCAAGAATTGCCGAACGTTCTTCTTTAGTTAAATCACTCAACTTAGCGACACAACGAATGGGTGCAATCAAAGTATGCCCTGGAGTAATAGGAATATTAGTTGGGAAAGCCCACGCCAAGTCATTACTAATTATTTCTCTAGCTTTAATTTCTGGCAGACTACAATATACGCACTTTTTTTCTAAATTGTTTTCCATTTTTTAAATTTACCCACACACCTCAATCACCGCCATCTCCAATGGTAAACTCTCTATATATGCCCTTCCTGTGGCATCATAAGCCTTGAGAAGCGCCAGAAGCATAGCCGAGTTAATTCCAGCCTTACCTTCAATCTTTTCGCTAGCAAGGACTTCTAGCACCTTCCAGTCATCTTCCGAAACCTGCTCTTGTAAAGTTTTTGCTAAGGCAGGAGCATTTTTTAAAAGCAAAACCAAACGAACTTTTTCTAGCACTAGCGAAGCAAAAGTTTTCATGGAAATATTGTCTTCTCGAGCAAGGGAAATTACAGAAAGAGCCTTTTCTTTTTCGCCATGTGCTAGAGCAATTATAAAATCATTTACAAGACTTCCCTTCGGAGCACCAGTTATCATTTCAACTTCCTTGATAGTGACCTTCTTTTCATCCGCTGTACTTATAACCTTCTGAAGAATTCCAAGTGTGTCACGGAAAGATCCATCACCAAGAAGTGCGATCAGGTCAGCAACACCAGTTTCAAGTGTATACCCTTCTTTCTTCGCAACTTTTGAAACCAAAGTTTTCAAAATATCTCTTGTAGGTTTCTTGAAAGAAAAAACTTGGCAACGAGAAACCACAGTTTCAGGGATTTTATCTGTTTCTGTTGTGGCAAGTACGAAGATAGCATGTGCGGGTGGTTCCTCCAGAGTTTTCAAAAGTGCATTAAATGCCTCCTTCGTGAGCATATGAACCTCGTCGATTATATAAACTTTGTAAACAGACTCAAAAGGCAAAACATTGACCCCATCACGAATCTCACGAATATCATCAATACCTCTATTTGATGCCGCATCAATTTCATAAACATCATTATCACTAACACCTAGAGCTCTAGCAAAAATACGAGCAATGGATGTCTTTCCAGTCCCTCGACTTCCAGAAAAAAGATACGCATGCGCAATACGCTTTAATTTCAATGAATTCTCTAAAACACTGACGATATGGTCCTGCCCAATAACATCTGACCAATCATAAGGGCGATGCTTTCTATATAGAACTGATGAATTTCCTGAGCTTTCAGTTGTTTTCTTTGACATATGCCTATTGTAGCATTTTCAAATATTCTTTAACAATTCCTTCAACCTCCTTCAAACCATCACTTTCCATTAGCTTCACTCGCAATTCTTTCGCACCTTCCCAACCAGAAACATAAGCTTTGAAATGTTTTTTCATGTTTGCAAAATTCTTTACCTTACCAAGCTGCTTGTCGAAAAGTTTTGCATGTTCAAGCATCGCTTTTAGTCTTGTCTCAACGGGAATTTCCGCAGGTGTTTTGCCTGCAAAAAACCAAGGGTTGCCAAAAATTCCTCTTCCGATCATTGCCCCATCACATCCACTTTCTTTTACTTTCTGGCGTGCATCCGCAAGACTTATAACATCACCATTTCCTATCAAAATAGTCTCTGGGGAAATGCGATTTCGAAGTTCAACAATCTTTGGCATTAAATCCCAATGTGCCGGAAAATCCGACATTTCTTTGCGAGTTCGCAAGTGTATCGTCAGCGCCGGCAACTTTTGCTCGAGTAAAAACTCAATCCAAGATAAATCAATTTTATTGTAACCAATTCTTGTTTTAACAGAAACTGGGATTTCTAGCCCCACATCCTTTACCCCCGCCCTCGCAGCCTCAATAATTTCCTTTGCAAGCTCAGGGTTCTTCATCATGCTCGCCCCTGCACCTTGTTTCTCTATAGATCGATCTGGACAACCCATATTTATATCTATTCCATCAAAACCAAGTTTAGCAACTATTCCACAAGCTTCATGCATTTTGTCCGGGTGAGCAGAGAAAAGCTGTGCTACTATCGGCTTCTCTTTTTTTGAAAATTTTAAATCATTTAGCAAAACCTTTCTTCCGGCAGAGCAGAGCCCATCTGCAGAAACGAATTCAGTCCACATCACGTCTGGCTTGCCATATTTCGCAAACATAGAACGAAAAGCCACATCAGTGACATTTGCCATAGGGGCAATAACAAAAACAGGCTTCTTGAGCTTTACCCAGAAGTTTAAACCGTCCACAGAACTATTTACACTGTGCACTGTGACTTTTTTAACATTCTTGACGTTTTTAGATTGAGTCTTCCCTTTCTTCATAGACAACCATACTACTACATCACGGCCTCATCAAGCAAGTCAAGAGTATCATTATCACGCATTGAGCTTCCGAGGAGAACCACAAGAAAAAGTTTTTCGCTTTTACCAATTTTAAACAAAGAAACACCTGTTCTGTTTGCTTCAGTGGTATATCCGTTTTTTCCACCCGCATACACACTCAAATTTAGAAAATGTTTTGGGTTGGTCCAAGTATGAGTTCTCAGCGACTTTGTCTTATTCATAGTATTATCAAAAATTTCTGGATCATTATTTAAAATCCATTTTACGATAATAGATATGTCCTGTGAGGTCGAAAGATTGTAAGCAGAAAGACCTGACGGATCTCTAAAATATGTTCTGTAGGCACCAATACTATTGACCCAGCTATTCATTTCTCTAATAAATGCTTTTCTTCCTCCGTAGTATGAAATAGCTAATGCCTCAGCAGAATCATTACTTGAAACCATGAGCAAGGGATACAGCAGTTCCTCTGCAGTCATTTTCTCACCAATTCTAAATCTTGCCTCATTACCATAAGTGCTAGCCATTTGAGGCGTGATTGCAATGTACTGGTTCTGATCAAGAAGCTTGCGGGCAATTACTGCAGTAACCAGTTTTGTAATTGAAGCAATTGGCAAAAGCTTTTCCTGATTTTTTTCAAGAATAGTTTGATTGTCGCTAATGTTTATTACTGAGTATGATTTCGCAGTAATTTTTCTTTTACTTTCGGTGGCAGGGGCTCCCTCCTTTCTTTCGGCAATTTCAAATCCATTATCAGAAGAATAAATAACCGCATTAGAAATATGTGAAGAAAAAACTGGATCTTCTTCATTATTGTCCTCATTAAATAGTTGAAAATCTTCCTCCTGCTGTCTTAATATTTTATCGGAAACATATGGATGCGAGCTGTATGAGTATAAAAAAATAGCGATCACAGAGAGTATGATACCTGTGGTAATAGCGGTCGACATTGAGTGTATTAGTCCTTTGAAATCATTTTGTGACATAGAATATATTATTCCCAAACCGTAAATTTATATAGTCAAAAACAGGAGGAGTTGAGGTACCCTTCTTTTTTAACACAGAATCATTCCAAAATGCAACAAGATTTGATGCTGTTTTATCAAATGGAACCTTGTTATCAAAGTACACGACTGCTTCAGACAAATCCTTGTTCTTTATATACAACTCGTATTCATCCTTTTCACTGATGAGTATACCAACTGTTGAAATTTTTGAATCTTTAATATAGCTAATGAATTTTTGTAATTGTGAAAATAATTTTGTATCAATGAAATATGTTCCAATGATATCCTTTTCTTCATCTAGACTGACATAGTAATGCGGATACACACCTTCAGAATATAGTGGGGACTCCTCAAAAACATAACCGTCCTTATCTACTGAATAGCATTTCTGATCTAGCCCCTCTTCATTGTGAAATCCTCCACAAACTAGCGCTGTAGGAATTCTTTCAACAATGTTTAATCTTATACCAGAAAGTCCACTTCTCTTTATTTTAATTGAATCAATTTTTTTGAATAAATCGGTCAAGCCATTTTCAACAAAAGTTTCTGGATAGAAAAATGTATTTGTTTTAGGGATAACACCCAAATAATCACCATCCAAAAGTTCAAGGGCTTTCCCCTGCAAATCAGAAATATTCATAGTTGTCGTCCCACTCACTTCAACTCTTGAAATTTGTAAAAATTGTAATCGAAAAAAAAGAATTACAGACAGCAGACAAACAATGATACAAAAGAAAGCCAGGAGCGTAGTTATAATCAACTTCTTTCGCTTTTTTTGAGCTTGTTTTGGTGATTGTAATATACGAGAACGTCTTGTCATTCTTTATTTAATGATCTCTTTGCCCATGTATTTCTGTAACACTTCAGGAATTTTTATTGATCCGTCTGCCTGTTGATAGTTTTCTACAAGTGATACGAGTATTCTTGGTGTTGGAATTGCCGTGCAGTTTAATGAGTGAACATAACGAAGCTTGCCATCAGCGTCTTTGTATCGAATATTCAAACGACGAGTCTGGAAATCATGAAAATATGAAGCAGATGAAATTTCTCTATATGTATTCTCTTTCGGAACCCAAAGTTCAATATCATATTTCTTAACCTGACCAAGTCCGAGGTCACCTCCACAATTCAAAACTGTGTGATATGGAATTCCAAGTGACTCGATGAACTCCTCTGTGTTTGTATTTATTTCTTCATGCAAAGCGACTGATGCCTCGTGACTTGCTTCACATAATACTAATTGTTCAAATTTATAAAATTCATGTACACGTATAAGCCCTTTTACATCTTTACTATGTGCTCCCGCTTCACGTCGGTAGCAAGGTGAAAATCCGAGATAACGTATTGGGAATGATTTTTGATCTAGAACTTCTTCACTATGCATTGCCATTAGAGGAACCTCGGCTGTACCAGCAAGTGCATCGCCATCTTGTGTCATATAGAAATCCTCAACATCACCCGGTAGATGTCCTGTTCCATAAAGATTTATTTTTCTTACAATTGCAGGAGAAATAACTGGGACAAAATTTTTCCCTTCACCTCTACTATTACTAAAAAATTCCATGGCATATTGCCAGATTGCAAAAGAAAGTCTAGCTCCATCACCTGTTAGAAAATATCCTCTGAATCCATGGACTTTCGCTCCTCTTTCAAAATCAACCATTCCAAGCTTTGTCATAAGTTCAACATGATCCTTTGGTTCAAAATCAAATTTTGGTTTCTCTCCCCATGTTTTTATTTCCTTATTATCTTTATCTGTATCTCCATCAGGAACTGACATGTCTGGAATATTAGGCACACGAAGCATTGCCTCTTGCCATGATTTCATTATTTCTTTAATCGACTCTTCTTCTTTTTGAAGTGCCTCCTTTACAACCTTCATGTCCTCAATCATTTTTTGTCTATCCTCCGGTGTTGCTGTAGGAATTTTTTCACTAATGATGTTTTGCTCAGCACGTTTCTTTTCTATAGATGAAAGTATCTCTCGTCTTTTATCATCCAATACAATCAATTCATCAATATTAATATTAACGTGTTTTTTCTTTGCCCCCGCTTGCACTACATCCTTATTTTCCCTAATAAATTTTATGTCTAGCATGCATAAATAATATCAGAAAAGACTACATTTTGGAAGAAAGAGGAAGGAAAAAAGAAGAAAAGCCAAAATAACTGCTATATAAAAACAAAACACCCCGCGTACATCCTTTTACGCGGGGGTGGTTGAAAGATTTCCCTCTTTCGGGGGTTTGCTACGCGGCTTGTTGAACCCACGGAGCAAAGATGCAATTTGAGAGCTCATCGCAGATAGAGACGCCCATCAGCTCAAGCACCTTGTAAAGCTTTGTCGAGCGCTGATCGTCCTTGACATAGCTCGCAACAAGGACAACCTTGATGTCTTGCTCGAGAACTTGAACCTTGAGTGCAACATAGGGGTCATCCGTGATGAATGTGACCTCATGGTCGTGGAAAACCTTTCCACAGAATTCCATGAGCTGAGGGAAGCCTCCGTTCAAAACGAAGTCAAACTTCGTCGATGTCAGAGGGCAACAACCAAAGTTGTTGTAAGTGACCTGTGCCAGATTTGGACTGCTGGCCTCTAGGAATGCGAGACATGTACTACCCTCCATCGCGCATGTATTGAGAAGATTGAGCATCTCCCGATGGAATGTTGATCCAGGACGAATCCTGGTATTTAGTCCCTGCAAATTAAAAATCACAAGGGACGATTTGCTAGTTGTTTCAGTGTTCATACTGCCAAATACAGTATCAGAGATATTATATTATGTCAATATCACAAAATATAACGACATGATAATGTAAGTATGGACAGAATACACAGCTCAACCCCTATTTTCTAATGAACATATTAATCCTCCTGATCTGGACTCCAACAATCATTTGGTGGGCGCTAACAATTGGCATGTTTATGCGTGGACAACATATCGATGAGTACACGAGTTTCGACAACGGCTGGCATTACTGCTGGGTGTCATACAGAAAGGTAGTGAGCGTCCTTTCGATTCTCCTGCCCCTACCCTACTTCGCCTACATCATGGCGGTTAAGTAGGCAATCCACTTTTACTTTCGCATCACAGACCAAGACGCTTGGCTGTGATTTTATTTTTAGAATGTGAATCATTCTAGATCATTAGGTAATTCCAAGCTATTGAACCATTACGAACAATTTGACATTCGCGATTTTTCTTGATTAAGTAAATATGGACAAAAGTCGTGAATATTACATAAAGTTTACTTGGAGCCGGAAGTTTCAAGTAATGGGCCGGAAGCTACATGGTATTCACAACTCAAGTCCTTTACAAAATGAGAAGCCGAAAACAAACGGAGTTCCTGATGGTTAAACATTTCCTTTCGAGAAATGCTCTTCACTCATTTGAGCCACTTACAGTATGTGATCAGCTCGTCACAAGAAAACAATTTGATAGTAGCCTAATGGTAATGCTATATAGCATATTATACGGAATACCCATCAGTCTTGTCTTCATCTTTGGCCCCGCTCAGGTTCCACATCATGTGGAAATTGGCAAGTGTATTTTGTACCTCGCCATCGCAATCTTTCTTATCTTCACAGCCAGAGCCGGCCTCAAGCTTTTCAAAAAAACTATACATCGACGATACGATAGTGCAGCAACTGACGTAGTTGAAATGCTTTGTGACGCAATATTTAGCTTCAAAAACCAATTCGGAGCAAACCCAGAAAAACTTGGACCAAAGGGTGTTGCCATCAGGCTTACATCTGTGGCAAAAAAAATATTTGAGTGCAAGGAAAAGCATGATGAATACTCTGCTGAAATTGAGCGGGAAAGATTGAGGATTTTGTACGATGCCGCCCAGGTACTTTTCCCGGTCAATACCTACCCAGAGATCTTTGAAGCTGCAGAAGAAGGCAAAGAAGCACCAGAGTGGATTGCGGATTTTGCAAAATAACCACCTCACAGGAATTTATTGAATTTGGTCTTTCATCCAGCAGCTAGGTATCAAGCCAGGCTGCTTTTTTACATCAATACACCATTCCAGTTGTATTCATAGTGCTTAGAATTGTCCAAGTATCATCTATTGGGTTAACAACATTGCCCGATCTTTGAATTAATTCCTTAACTGCCATTTTGTATCTCCCAAGACTTTCCCCTCCATAAATATCTACGTTTGCGTATAATCTACCATCAGAAATTTTAATACCTTCACCAGGTCCAAATGCCACTAAGCCTCTTTCAAAAAAATTTACATTCAAAATATTTTTTTCCTTATCAAAAACGTAATGACATGATACGCTCTGCCCTACGCATCCGGCTTTCTCTAGACGTCCTATAATAGAATCCATAGGAATAGGCTCTATCTGAACATAGCCCTGATAGTACGTTCTAGTGTCACTATTACTAATCCAGACAAACAAGATAGCACCAGCTATAACAATTATGACTAGGGCAACAACAAATGTGATTAAAAGTTTTTTCATATATTAAATATTATACAATAAGCTTCGGATTAATTAATAAAACCACGGGAAAACCCCGACCTTTTTCTTGTACTCTAAATACTCTAATCCGAATCTACTTTCAAGAAAGCTATCTTCTTTTTTAATTACATAGTTAATAAAAAATATTGAAGGAACAAGTACAACTATGAAATAAAAATTTAATTGAAGATACAATCCAACACCTATAAACAACGCACCCATGTAATATGGATGTCTAGTAAAGCGATATGGACCTCCAGTAAACAAAACTCCTCCAGTGTCATCTCCCATAAAACCCCAGTCCTTGTTTCTATTTAAACGTGTCCAAATCATAAGCGAAAGGCCGATTAAAGAAAAAACTACTCCAAGTATATATAGCGGCGTATAAATTATTTTTTCAATTACATTCAAAAGCAATAAAATAGGAAATAGAAAGAATATCGCAACTTCAAACAATTTCCTCCCCCAGTAAATCAATCTTTCAACTTTTTTTATATCCCTTTTACCTTTCATCAAGGTAAAGCTATTTCTAAAAATAAAGAATGTTAGAAGTACTAATAGTGGAATTATGTTGATCATATTTATTGGGTTATATAAATTAGCTTTTTCGCAAATATTCCTCCATTAATTTAATATCATCAAAATCTTTTTGTCTGCCAAGTTCTTTTTTGAATTTAATAAACTCTTCCAACTTTATAAATGGAAAACCATTTATAATATCTGCATTATCAATTAAAGATTTTGTATCCCCTATATAATTACCAAACATATAATTAGGCACAATATCTACATTATCTTTATTAAGCATAATTCTACTTGTACTCAAGCATTGATCACATAGACATTGTTTATACCCTTCTTTAAGTAACTTTTTATACAAATTCGGAGTAACCAAAATATCAAGGTCATGAGCCTCCCGAATATTATGAGCTGCCATTGCCCCTCCTACAACAACATACTCGCCTGGAGGATAATCAAGTTCCTTTAGTTTTTTGAATATATCCATATAGCTATTATATCAAAACCAGCGGTGTATTAAAATTAAGTATTTTACAAGTAATTATTTTTCCTTAAACGTATAAATTTATACAAAGTTATTTTCGTGCAATAAAGTTATAAATATGCCAATGTTTCGTTCGGCCTTCTTTCGTCTCCTCCTCACGAAAAGTGATGATTTCCATGTCATTTAAATATCCTCTAGCTTCGTCAGCGCTTAAATATGTCATTCCAACAGTCTTTGACCATTGGTCATGATCACCAAACATTTGTCCACAAAATATACCACCCTTTTTCAGCGATAACTTAATATTCGTAATGACACGACCAAAGTGCTCTGGCTCACAATGAGGCAAAGAATACATTGCTGATGCTAAAATATATTCATCAGCAGGAAATTTATAATCTTCAAATGAAGTCACAAATGTATGCAATCGCTCGTTTTTTATTTCCAATGCCTCTTTCTCTAATAGAGGGCTTTTATCAATAACTGTCACATCGAATCCTTTTTGTAGAAGATACTTAGTATCCCTCAACGCCCCTCCACCAATATCAATTGCTTTCCCTGTATTCTTAACATACAAAAGAGCCTCAGCAAGCAATCCGTGTGAAGGTTGCGCCCGTGTAAAATCATAATATTCAGACCAATCTTTTTTATCTGTCATAATTAATACTTTAATACTAACACAGCTATAACTGGTGACCCTACAGAGAATCGGTCACAGGTCTCGCACTGCTGTGCTCGCCTGCGACCCTGATTCGCTCGCTCCGTCTTTCGATTCTCCGAGCCTCCCTTACGATATGAAAAAGACTAGAACAAGTCTAGTCTTTTTCAATCGAGTGACCCTACAGAGAATCGAACTCTGCTTCCATCCTTGAGAAGGATGTGTCCTAGCCGATAGACGATAGGGCCGAAAAAAGCGATCTGCTTCGCTTTTTTTAATACCGCTCGAAGAGCGCTGACCGTTGTTGAGCGAAGCGAAACAGGTCAGTACTACAATAAAACAAAAACTACTTCTTCGCAAGCCAATTTGGATCTTGGCGTACAAGCAACTCCTCAGCCTTTTCTGGCTCAAGAAGAATAGCCTTCGTTGCCCTTTCCAAACGAACAAACTGTGATCCTTTTATAAGAACAACATCACCCTGCCCAACAATACCTTTTAAATATTCACCAGCATCAGCAGAAGAATCAAAATGCACAGCACTCTCACTCATTTGCTTCGCTCTTGGTCCAACAGTAATTAAAATATTACTTGCCTTAACAGCAAGCTCCCCTGCCTTCTTGTGCTCCTCAGCAGAGAATTTTCCGAGCTCCATCATATCTCCAAGTACTGCAATTTTTTTGCCAACCGTTTGAATTTTTGATAAAGCAGAAAGTGCTTCCTGAAGAGCGTCTGGAGATGAGTTGTATGTATCGTCAATAATAGTACAACCATTCATACCAGCAATAATATTCATACGACCTCTAGGTGGAACATGGTTTGAAAAAGATTCAACAATGTTTGAAATAGGAATATTCTTTGCAATACCAACCGTAGCTGCAGCAATTACAGGATATATTTGCTGATTTCCAATTACCTTTTTTATTACAACTGGAACCGCATTCCCCTCATAATTTAATTTGAATGAAATTCCGTTGGTGATGTCCAACTGAATATCCGAGGCAGAAATAGTAGCAGGATTATCAATTCCAAAAGTCAAAACCTTTTGCTTTAATTGTTTTGCACCCTCCATAAGCCTTTTGTCATCAGCAGAAATAACTAACACGCCATCTTTTTTCAAAGACTTTGTTAATGTAAATTTCTCAACAAAAACATCCTCGGGTGATTTAAAAAATTCAACATGAACAGGAATTTCACTTACTTTCGTTATAACAACAACATCAGACTTGAACCACGAAGTCATACGAAGAATATCGCCAGGATGATCAGACCCAACTTCCAAAACTAAACATTCGGGATACTTTGATTTAAATAATATCAACTCCAAGCCCTCAAAAATGTTCTTCAACCAAACCACTGGATCATTCCATCCATTTTGACAGCCAAGTATTGTAAGTGGAATACCAATATCACTGTTAAAACTTTTATCACTTTTCCTAACATAACCAGTTTTTTCTAAAACAGTATACACAGCATCCTTTGTAGAAGTCTTGCCGACACTACCGGTGATTGAAACAATACTTGGATTATATTTTTTTAAGACAAGTTTAGACTCAAGTATCAGTATTTTTGTAATTAAATTCTTGAAAAATGATTTCATATCGTTATTTTATCTATCTGGTGGTAATTCGTAATAATTGATAAGGAATTTTGTAATTTGAATAAATGGGTCAGTAAGTGTCTCCGAAGCAAACGCCGCATTTTTTGGGTAAACTTGATAAAGAAAAACTATAAATCTTGGGTTATACGCTGGGAAATATCCAAAAAATGAGTGTAGCGACCTGTCTTCATAATATCCTTTAGTAAGTGGATTAGCAACTTGCGCCGTACCTGTTTTCGCTGCAATGCTGTAATGTTCCATTTTAACTTTTCCATTTTTTAATGCTGTGTCAACAAGCTTCACAAGCATTCTTGTGACATCATCAGTTGTTTCTTTTTTAAATATTTGTGTACCAATAGACTTTACGAGTTCTGAACTGCCGTCTACGTATTCAATTTTTTTAGCAATATGAGGAATCACCAATGATCCACCATTTGCCAATGTGGCAAGTGCACGAACAGTCTGAATTGGAGTTAAAGCAATTCCTTGTCCATATGAAGCAGTGGCAATTTCTATATCTCTCTTACTATCCAAGTTTTTTATCAAACCTCTTTGTTCATTTGGTTGATCTATACCAGTAATTTCTCCAAATCCCAAACTTTTAAAATATTTAGAAAATTCATCATGCCCGATTTTTAAAGCGATCGTTGCTGCCCCGATGTTCAAAGACTGACTTAAAACTTCCTGCATAGGCACAACTCCACGAGCACGCCCATCAAAATTTGAGAATTTTTTACCATTTAATTCCATTGTGCCAGTATCATTGTATACACTATTTGCATTAATTGAACCAGAGTCTATGCCAACTGCCATCGTCAATGGCTTTATAATCGAACCCATTTCTCTTGCATCCTCGACAAGTAAATTAGAAAAGACCTTTGGGTCTGATACCTCTTTTAAATTATTTGGATT
Source organism: uncultured Candidatus Saccharibacteria bacterium (assembly GCA_964468845.1). Lineage (GTDB taxonomy): Bacteria > Patescibacteriota > Minisyncoccia > Phycocordibacterales > PALSA-1337 > CAIOGI01. The sequence goes on from CAYXWP010000001.1 coordinate 26,562, forward strand.
AAAGGTAGGACGACTAGACAAAGCAAAAATCTCGCCTGTGTTTGGATCCATGATTATTCCACCAATAGACTCTGGCATCCATTTCTTTTGTATTTCTGTGAGTGTTTTCTCTAAATAGCTTTGAGTTGTTGGTTCAATAGAAGAGATAATGTCACCCTCTTTCTTTGAGGCAGAAAAAACTGTTTTTTTAATTTCTGAAAACATTTCTGCAAAAATATTTGTACGGGTACCTTGTGCTGAGCGAGATAAAATATTTTCATAATATCTTTCAAGCCCATACCTTCCGGCAATTTTGTTTTCATTATCCGATCCAATTAATCCAATAGAATGAGAAGCCAAAATATCGCCTGGGTAGACTCTCCAAGTATCCTTTGTCAAAATCACCCCAGGAATTTTCAAATTCAAAACTGATTCACCAACATTTTTATCAATTTTTCTTAATATTTCCTCGTATGGATCATCGGTCTTGCTTGCCTTCTCCATAAAGGACACTTTATCTAGTTTTATATACTCTGAGATAACACCAAACACATCATCAGCATTTTTTAAAATTTTTGGATTAATAGCTAATGTATATCCCTCCTTTATAGTAGCTGCACCAATCTTGACGCCGTCTTTTGATTCAAAGAAAATTGACCCCCTATCAAAGCTGGTAGCGGTCGGCTTGGAATATTGACTTTCAGACTTTTGAGTATAGTAATCACTTTTAACAACTTGTATCCAAAACAATCTGGAAGTTATTAAAAGAGCGACTAAAAGGAATAAAGCCAATATTAATCTGATTCTTTTAGTATGGTTATAATTCATTAGGCGAAGCAAACGCTGTTAAAGATTTTTTTGAAATAAACGAAGTTACTTCAGAATCTTGAAAACCTTTGGCGCGAGCAAGCTCCATATTTATTTTCTCCTTTGTTGCAAAATAGTTTGACTCCATCTCACTTACTAGAGTGGACTTCTCTCTTATCTCCTTTACAATCTTTTCCCTCTCAACAACATTAACAATAGTTGAGTGAACAAGATTAACGTAGACTAATGTCAAAATTACAATGGCAGGCACAAGCATCCAGAAAATGCGTCCTCGATATCTCAACATTGAATTAAAGTTTTCTGAAATTGCTTGCGTCATTTTGTTTGTAATTTATATTATTTTTTCTAGTATCCTCAACTTTGCGCTTCTAGACCTTGGATTTTCTAAAATTTCTTGCTCCGTAGGCACTATTGGTCTTTTCGTGATTATTTTCGCCTCCCCTTTTTCTGCCTTTTCTTTATTAAAATTTTTAACAATTCTATCTTCTAAACTGTGAAATGAAATAATTGCCATTCTTCCTCCTTTTTCTAGTCTTTCAAATCCATTGGCCAATCCTTTTTTCAACGTATTTAATTCATCATTAACCGTAATCCTTAATGCCTGGAAAGTTCTTGTGGCAGGATGAATTCTTCCTCTTTTATAAAACACTGGAACAGCTTGAGAGATTATCTCTACTAGTTCTCCTGTGGTTTCAATTGATTTCTTTTCTCGGTAATTCACTATCGCTCTTGCTATCCTTCTTGAATACTTTTCTTCACCGTATCCAAAGATAATGTCAGCGATGTTTTCTTCTTGCCATGTATTCACTATTTCATGAGCAGTTAAGTCTCCATCTTTTGGATCTTTCTTAAATGTCATTAGTAGTGGCTCATCCTTTCGGAAGCTGAATCCTCTTCCTGAGGTTTCAAACTGGTCAGAAGACAATCCAAGATCAAGCATTATCCGATGAACTTTGCTTATATTTAGTTCATCAAGGACTTTGTCCAGATCAGCATAGCTTGATTCTCTTAGGAAAATCTTAGGCTTTTTTTCAAATCTCTTACCATTGCCATCACCACTTCCATCACCGCTAAGTCTTTTCTTTGACCTTTCTAGCGCCTCGACATCTCTATCAAGACCTATGACAGTCAAATCGCCACCAGCTTTTTCTAAAGCATATTCTGTGTGGCCAGCACTACCTAGAGTACCATCAAGATAAATTTCGGATGGATTAATACCAAGACCATCAATTGATTCTTTTAAAAGAACTGTGCTATGTACATAATTTGTAATCATATTTTCTACTTTATATTAAAGAATTCCGACTGAACCAAGCTTTTCAGCGAGAGCATCAGTTTTCTTTTCTACAGTAGTGCGATATGACGACCATAATTTCTCGTCCCATATTTCAACTCTGTTAAGTACACCGATAATCGCAACTTTCGTTTTGATTCCGGCATGCTCACACAAGTGAACTGGAATGAGAATACGTCCAATCGAATCCACTTCAACCTCGGTCGCACGACCAAAAATTATACGGTTGAAATTACGATTGTCTGCTTGCAAGACCGAAGAAGAATCTGGCCTCGATAGTCTCTCCGCGAATTCCTTCCATCCTTTCAGAGTAAAAACGAAAAGACAGCTATCTATCCCGGGAGCTATGACAACAGTGTTCCCCATTTCCTTTCGGAATTTCGAAGGAAGTGAGACTCTGCTTTTGTCATCTATCGTATGTAGATGTTCTCCGATCAACATATATATGCGTAAGAAAAAGTATTAAAAAAATATTGATAACACTTCTTCCCACTTGCCCACCATTTTATCCCACAGTATGTACTTATGCAAACACAGTTATCCACTTTTGCACAAAAAAACCGCAGTTCAAGCGGTTTTTTAGATGATTATATATGCGATTAAATAATATAAAAAAATTATTCTTAACCCTAAGTTCAATCTTGAGGTACCAAATTGGTACCTCAAAACCTATTTACTATTTCTTATTAAACCCAATTTTTCTTTTTTGCTTAAACGGTTTCTCAATTACTGATTTATTAATTAAGTCTTTAACAGCTGAGTGAACATGAGTAAGTAATACTCCTTGATCCCTTTGTTTAAGCTCAATTTCACCTATCTTAACTGACAGGTCTTTATAGTTATCTAGAGATTCTCGCATTTTTATAAACGCTCTAATAATAAATATGTTCATTTCTATCGCTTTTTTACTATTTAGTACAGAGGAAAGCATAGCGACACCGTGTTCGGTGAAAACATATGGCAAATAACGGCTTCCGCCATGGCTAAAACTTGAGGTTCCAAATTGGAACCTCAAGTTTTTATATTCTTCTCGTGTCAATGAAAACATAAAATCAATTGGAAATCTCGACATATTCCTTTTCACTGCTTTATTAAAATTCTTTGTTGAAATTTGATATAACTCTGCCAAATCTCTATCAATCATTACTTTTTGTCCTCTCACAATAAATATTTTTTGCTTGATTATTTCCTCTTGCTTAATATTAATATTTTTATGCATGTAAATTAAATTAATTAATAATACACACATCATACCGAATCAGGGTTAAGAACTTCTAAAGAAGTTCTTAAGAGATGATAAAGACTGGGGATAAGTCACAAAACCCTCCTACTTCTTCGGTCTCATCAATGGGAACATTTGTAATTCACGTAGAGGTTTGTCAGCAAGAAAAGCAAAGAATCTTTCTCCAAATCCGAAACCACATGTTGGTGGCATACCGTGTTCAAGCATTTCAATAAATTCGTAATCCGCCATCATAGCTTCTGTATCGCCAGAATCAATAAGTTTCTGTTGGCTATCAAATCTTTCTCTCTGATCCACTGGATCATTCAATTCAGAATACCCTCTTCCAACTTCACTTCCGGCAATAATTGGCTGAAACATCTGTGCGACATTTGTTGTCTTTCCGTCTTCTCCAACTACACTTTTTGCTAAAGGAGAAACAAGTAATGGATGATTGATGAGGAATGCTGGTCCGGAAATATTTTTTCTACAATATTTCCAAAGACTGTCTGTAAGTCTCTCCTTATTCTTTCCATCATACTCAACCTTCAAGTCCTGCAATTTCTTCATCATCTCCTTTTCATTTGCAGTATTTATATCAACACCTGTCTGCTTTTTAATTTCGTCTGAGTAATCAATTTTTACCCATTCCTCTGCGAGATCGAAAGTGTGACCGCGAGTTGTAAACTTTGTAGTACCAAAAACTTCCTGAGCTATTTTTATATACATTTCTCTCACTAATTTCATTCCATCATTATAATCAGCAAAAGACCAATAGAATTCCATATTTGTGAATTCCTGTGCATGCTCTGGACTTGTTCCTTCATTTCTAAACACCTTACCTATTTCAAAAGTTTTTGGAAATCCCGCAGCCATCAAACGCTTCTGCCATAATTCGCCAACAGATATTCTCAAGTACACATCAAGGTCATAATCATTGTGATGAGTCTTAAAAGGTGTAGCTTCCGCACCTCCAGTTGTCACCTCGAGCATTGGTGTTTCTACTTCGATAAAGCCATTTTCTTTTAGAAAATTTCTTGTTACATCCCAGAACTTTATTTTCTTCATGAACAAATCGCGAAGCTCCTCATTCATTAAAATATCTAAATATCGCTTTCTGTATCTTTCATCGTCGTCTTTTATTCCATGCCACTTTTCTGGCAAAGGCAAAAGCGTTTTTGTAGCAATTGTCCAGGATTTTACAAGTAGACTTTGCTCTCCACGTTGTGTAGCAAAAAATTTTCCTGTAACAGAAATGAAATCCCCAATGTCTACTGCATCGGTAAATAACTGAAATAGTTTTTCGTCAATTTCATCCTTTTTGAATACTGCTTGAAATTTCCCCTTTCCGTCATAAAGAACGACAAAAAGAATTGCTCCTTGTCCTCTGATCGCCATTATTCTTCCAGCAATTGAAAATTCTTTTCCACTTTTTTCATTTTCAATAAAACCAGCTTTGGCATCAGCAAGACAGAATGAACGAGGAACTTTGCTAGGAAATGGATTCATCCCCGCCTTTTTTAGTATTTCAAGTTTTGCTATTCTTGTAGATTTTAATTCTTCTAAAGAAGACATAAGTAAGTATTATTCTATTGAAACAAGTGTGTAAGTCGCCTCGCCCTTTGGAGTTTTGAAACTGACAACATCGCCCTTTTTCTTTCCAAGCAAAGCTGAGCCAAATGGAGAAATGTTTGAAATCTTTGAAGCAAGCATGTCTGCCTCTTCTGAGCCAACAATTTTGTATGTTTTTGTCTCACTTTCCCCCTCTTTTTTAACCTTTACTACAGTACCAATAGTGACACTGTCGCCACTTTGACCATCAACAATAACAGCTGTCTTTAATAGGTTCTCAAGGTGATTGATACGATCTTCGATTTCTGCTTGTGCTTGTCGTGCCTCATTGTATTCTGCGTTTTCTGATAGGTCGCCGAGCTTCTTTGCGTATTCTAGATTTTCTGCAATTTGCTTTCTCTTTTCTGTCTTTAGGTGATCAAGTTCCTTCTTAAACTCTTGTAATTTCTCATTAGTTAGATATTGTTGTATTTCGCTCATGCTTTTAAATATATGATCTTATAAGACCCTTATCTTACCTTATATTAAGGCAATAGTAAAGGAAGTGTCGGGAAACTGATTTGTATTTTACCTACCAAATCTACTCCTCACCAAAACTTGTAAAAGATGTTTTGTTTTCTAGATCGCGGTTTGCGAGATAATTGTTCACAACATATATACCAAGAATAAGTACAAGGACGATAAGTCCATTTGTAATAAGTCTTGGATGCTTTTTATCCATACGAACAAATAGTTTGAACAGAAGTGCAATTATGACGAGAATTGCTAAAATAAATAATACAATATTTATAATATGGCGTGGTGATGTTGAGTATTTATCGATAACAGTAGATTTTACATATGTTTGTGGGGGTTCTGTATTCACGATCTCTGTTGAAGTACCTTTGACTGTCGGTATGAGAGTTTCTATTTTTTCTACTAAGACCGGTGTCACACTCTTGGCTACTACTGGCTTATCCACAACATTAATCTGTGCAGGCTTGCCATAAACCTGAGCAACGAAAATAGTAGGACTTCCCTCAAATGTTCCTGTTGCAATACCCGTTCCCATCTCTGTATAAGCATTCTTCACAATATTTGCCTTATGGGTCGGAGAATTCATCCATGCGATAGTAACATCCTGTGAATCCGTGAAGTCGATAGCTAGATTCTCTCCCGCATACTCATATTTGTATCCAACTTGATTAAACCAGTACCATGGAGCCTTTCCTTCGGGACTAACATGGGAAAAATAACCCTTTTCTGCCATATCCCTTGCTTTGAGCTCTGCAACTTTGTTTAGAAGTGGATTTACCGTAAGAATTGCTAGATCCTGTGATTCTCTATTTTGATTTGTTAAGTCGTCTAGTACGCTGGGTAGAACCGCTGCTAGATTACTATTATCAACAAAACTAAGTGGTGGTATGTACGGCAATGTCAAAGCACCGATCTCCAGCATGAATACAATCAATACCAGTAAGCGTGTATTTTTGCCACGTAAAAAATGAGGTTGGTGTCCATTACCTTCATGAGGTATAAAATGTTTTTTTATCCACTTCATCATTGGGATTATTGTAGCAAACAACCCACACAAAGACGAGCCTCATGTGGGTGTATTGCTAACATCTTAGAGATATAGAGATATTATTTTGTGTTTAATTGTTCAAGTGTCATTGGTCCAACTCTTCCGACTGTAGGGATCTCATTTGCTAGCTGGAATGCCTTAACTGCTTCCTTTGTAATTGAGCCAAAGAATCCTGTTGATTTACCGAATTTAAAATGTCCTAGAGCAGCTAGAAGATTTTGTAGCTCAACAACATCACCTCCTCTCATACCTATTTCAAGTTGCTTTGTGAAGTTGAATGCAGATGCTCCAAGAACACGTCCCTTTTGTGTAGCAATAACTGCCCTTGGGTTTGCTTGTACAGGAAGTACTGGATATGTTCTGTTTATATAACCCTGTGAACCAGAGGAATTTCCGCCTCCGCCACCATAACCAAACGCTGTTCCAAAACCTATAGCCGATACCGTAACTAGGGCTGCAATCGCTAAAACTATTTTTGTGTAACTTTTCATTATTTTTAAAATATTTAATTAAATGCTTTTTATATGATAAGATACTACCATAGTAATCAACCATGAGCAAGGTGTAACATGTTAACAACCTCACTTCAAAAATCAAGCCTTAATTTAAGCCATAGTCTCATATTAACATCTCTATTTACACTAATCATCCTTGGAGGTTTTTTACGTTTCTACAACCTCTCATCTCAATCATATTGGATGGATGAGGGTTATACAGTGAACGCAGTCATGTCTATTTCTGAACATGGATCAACTATTCTAGACTCAGGCCAGAATTACTCATGTCCAACATACTGCTATCCTACGGCATTATTTGTAAAAATACTTGGTAATGATCCGGGAACTTACCGTCTACTATCTGTGATAGTTGGGTTAATTTTTATTGTTGCAATATTCTTTATTGTTAGGAAACTCTTCGATAAAAATATTGCATTACTTTCATCTTTTTTTATTACTTTTTCCTATTGGCAGATAGCATGGTCTAGACAAGCACGTTGGTATACCCTTTTTGCTTTATTTTTTTGGTTAGCTATTTATTTCTTTTATCAAGCTATCTATTCTGAGAAAAAAAGATACGTAAACATTCTTCTTACTACTACTTTCTCAGTCCTTGCTATCCTTACTCATGGTTTGGGGTATTTGTTACCTATTATATTCATTGGTTGGATATTGCTGGATCAAGTATTCATTCAAAGGAATTTTAATTGGAAAAAGAACCTCCTTGTTCTAGCAGGCGGAACGATTGTCTTATATATATTCAATCTCATATCAAATATCGATATAATAGGATATCTTTTAAATACCTTCAAGCTTCACTATGTTCTGCCATACTATCTGAATTTTTATCTCCGAAACTATTGGCTCTTTATTGTCCTTGCTCTTGTCGCAATTTTTAGTAATAACAAGTCTTATAGAAAAGAAATATATTTTTTATTATTTACTTTTCTTATTTACTTTATTCCCCTCTCTCTATTCACAGACATCGTTCAGTATCGTTATATGTTCCATCTGACACCAATTTTTTTTATACTGGGTTCTATGGGGGTATTCCAACTACACAATGATATAAAGAGCCTATACGGAAAAGTTATACTTTGGATTGTAGTTGTGGGCCTATTTGCTACTATAGCTGGTGGCGTATTTATTCCAAAGACAAACTATTATCTAGAATCTGATAATCCAAGTACTCTTGGTGACCGTCCTTACTATGCTTATACTCCTCAGCCAAATTGGTCTGGTGCATACGGCTTTATAAAAGCCAATAGTAATGCTGATTCTAAAATTATTTCTAGTCATCCTCACTTCAATAAAATATTTCTTGGCCAAGCTGGTTATTGGATAAAGTATAACTATCTCGGTTTTGATAATAAAGCTGAATATAGTAAAGATAATAAAGAATTCTATGTTGGAGCAGAAATCATTAATAATATTGATAAGTTAAAGACTATAGTGACAAATAGTAATGGCTATATCGTATTTGACTACATGGCTACAGACGGAAGAATATTGCCTGAGATTATTGATTATATAGAAACCAATTTGGATCTAGTATTTCACGATTTTACAAACTCATATTCTGAAGTCTGGGTGTATAAATTTTAGCTATTGTAATATGGTCATAAATATGACATAATATTGCCCACATGAATAACTTTCTGAAACACTTAAGAAGTGGCCTTTGGCTCAAATCCCCTATCTTCTGGGCTCGCTTCCTCGCTTACGCTATCCCTCTCACCTTCCTCCTCTATGTTCTATATATGAACTTCCTTCCTTTTGGCTATAATAAGAGCTTTGTAATAGATGTTGGTAGTCCTACCGATACTAAAGTCAGTGAATTCTATCTCGAACCATCGAAAGATCTCTCAGAATCAAAAGTTGGTCCTGATGGTAAAACATACCGTGAACTTAACGGTACAGCTTCAGTTGTTTTCAAACCAAAGGTCATATTAAAAAATGCTACTGCTACTATATCAGTTGATGGTGAAGGTGTGTCAATAATCCCTCCAGTAATCAACTTTGATCCATCTAGTATCACAGACTGGGACTATAGTTGGGACTTCACAAAAGGAATTCCGAAGGAATTGGTAGGCAACGCCTTCATGTTCGATGGTGCTACGTATTTCGATGGTAAAAGCAGACTAGAGCTTCCAAATACTGCAAATAAGTTTGAAAACAGAGCATTCAGTATTTATGTAGAATGGGAGCCAAGAGATAGTGAGAATAATACCCAGCAAATCATCGGACACTATAACTGGGAAATATGGCAGAATAAAGAGACGGTAGAATTTCGTGTCGGTAGAATGACGAATAATACTGGTCCTGCATACTCACTAAAGTTTAACATCATTCCAGATTTTTTTAATAAGAGTCATACAGCACTAGCAATATATAATCCATCAGAAAGTGGCTATATAGAATTTTATGTTGACGGTAACTTTGCTGGAAGAACATATTTTGCTAATGAAAAAATATTTACTAAATATGGGGATCAGAATTTAAGTTTGGGATGGACACCACATAACAATAGTAATAGTCCATACTTTATTGGATCGGTTTATAAGGTAAACACCGTCTCCAAGAATGTATTACAGCCTCAATCTGAGATAAGCCTTACAGCGACTAATAGTGATCCGATTTATATTTCTATTATTTCCACTTATGACACCTCAACCTCGACTGCCACCTCGACTATTAGGCAAATAAAATTAAATGCCATTCAAAAATAATATAAATAAGTATATTTATTCAACATATAGGTATTTTATTATACCATTTTGCTTAATGAGTAGTATTGTAATATTAGTCATTATTATTTATTTTCCTATCTATGGTAATACATTTAAACCTTATACTGGTTTAATTAGCCCCCTAAAATTTTTTTCAGCATTGGGATTAATCATGCTAATAATTAAATTTAATAATTATTTTAAGACCCCAAAACAATCTATAGATATAAAAAAGGAATACTTTTTTCATCCAATATTGCTCACAGCATTTATTATTACATACATTTTAACCAGATTGTATTTTATCCTTCATTCCCCGATTAATGTCTCTGATGATTGGCAAGCGATTACTTCAGGAAAAAGCATAATAGAAAATGGTTATTTTCCATCAATCACCACTAATGATTCTCAATATGGATATATTAGGGGCGCGTATGTTTCAATTCTTGTTGCAATATTTTTTAAATTGTTTGGATATAGTATTTATGTTGCAAAGGCAGTACCAGCTTTTATTGGATTATTAAACTCAATATTGTTTTATAATATTTGTAGCAAGATTTTTCAAAATAGGTGGGTAAAAGTATTGTCATTGATAATATATATAGTTTGTCCACTAATTATATTTAATGATTGGTTTATTAGAATGTATGTTTTTTATGAGTTTTTTGCACTTTTAAGTATATTATTTCTATTTAGGATCAATTTATTTATTGAAACTAAACAAAACAAAAAAATACTCACGTATATTATATTAATAGTCCTCATAAATATATTTTGTTGGTTTCTAAGCTTTGATCCAGGAAAATACCTTATACTCATACTAAATATATTTGGTTTATTTGCGATTCTATTTTTAAATAGAAAAGAATTATACAAATTTGATATTATAAAAAAGATAACTTGTAATAAGTTTTTACGAATTACTGATATGTTTATATTAGTAACTATTATTATGTCTGGGTTTATGATTAGATATTTCCCAGTAATTCAGGATAGAATATTTTTTTTATTAAATGGTAAATTAGATAACTCATTACATTTATCTTTTTATAAAATATTTTTTGAGGAAAATATAATATTAACACTTCTCTTTATTACTTCCTCATTATTTATTGTAAAATTAAAAAATAACAGTAGTAAATTAATTACCATTATAGGAATATCGTTATTTTTACTTCATTTAATTTCAAGTGATGACCTACAAGTTTCAAGAGGATTACTATATTTTATACCAATCTACATTATTATTGCTTTAATTTCACTTGAAAATATTATTGAGTGGATAGGATCTAAGTTATTTTCTATTTTACTTATTATGATAATTGTATTAAATATATTACTATCTTTTCCTTTAAATTATATTGAATCATTTCCGAGTTTAGAAAATGAACTTCACTATCAAGATGATCTTGGTTTATATTCCTTTATTAAAACAGATTTAAAAAACTATACTATATTACAATCAACATATGAAAATATGCCCGATTTATTTTTTGATACCTATACGGAATTTAATATTATATTAAATAGTCACTCTACAACTGATATACCCTATTTTTACTTTGATTCAGAAAATAATTTATATAGACAAATATCAACTAAAACACCAGTTGTGACAAACGCTGACATTTTTGAAAATAAATTTAATATTTTATTAAAAAATAAAGTAGCAATAGTAATTTTGCCACACGTTAGAGAATTATTTATTGATAATAAAACTTTTGAAGTGATAAGACAAAAACTTCCAAACTTGAGAAAATTTGTTGGATATGAAATATACTATAATTAGAAATCTATATATTTAAAATCAGTCTTATCTTCTTTTTTATTATAAAAATATAATATCTAAGATAACCAAAATAGAACTTAACAATCAATGATGACTCCCTATAATTTTCTCTTTTCTGTCTTGAACTCACTCCATCTATTCCATAGACAGCAACGTCTCTATCTAAGTAACCAATTCCTTTTTTTTGAATATAAAATTTACAAATCAGATCAAAGTCAGATGCAATTCTGTAGTTTAAATTAAATAAACTAAAATTAATAATTGATCTTCTATCCATAAAAATTGCTTGATGTGGTGGTCTCCTACCAGCTTTTATATCTTTATAATTAAATATACCTCCAATCTTATTATAATCACCGCTCTTTGACATAAAAGTTACATTTCCATACAACATATCAATTTTTTGCGTTTTGTAATAATTCATCATATCTAAAATTGAATTATTGTCAGCAATAACGTCATCCGCCCCAAGAAAATATATAACATCACCCTTTGACAGACTAACTCCTTTGTTCATCGCGTCATAGATACCACTGTCTGGCTCGCTTATTATACAATCGATTGAATCTTGGTATTTATCTATAATACTTAGTGTCCCATCAGTAGATTCACCATCAACAATAATATATTCAAAATTTCTATAATTCTGATGTGCGACAGACTTTATTGTATTTTCAATGGTATCTTTGGCATTAAAGACAACAGTGATGATACTAAGAAAGGGTTTATCTATTTTTTTATTTTCATATCTTTTGTGCATTTTTTTTAAGAAGAAAATAATAATATGATATAAATAATATATCAGTAAGACATCTTATACCAACCGTAGCATATACTCCACCCATAAATCCAAACTTACTAATTAACATATATGTAAATGGGATATTGAGTATGCCGAATATAAGTAAGAAATACATATTAATCTTTGCGTGTCCTGTAGCAACACTGAAGCCAACAGAAACGACAGCTGCGACAGCTTGTGTAATTAACATAATTAGCATCACATAAAATGCATTAAAGAAAATTACAGCCTGATATTTAATTAATATGTACTTTAGAATGAAAGGTACAAGTAAATATGAAGCAATAGTTAAAATAATTGAAATAACAAATATTAATGTAAAGTATTGTTTAAATTTTTTATATATTTCACTGACTCTTCCACTAGCATACAGACCAGTAATATCAGGTGAGATCACCTGAGCAAAAATCATAAATGGTGACACTAGAATTAGAAAAATTTTATTAATCAATTCGTAAAAACCAATTTCGGATATATAACCAAAGTGACCTAATAGAATCACATCTACTCTGCTATATACAAAATAACTTAGACTTATTACACCAAGAATTATAGAATATTTGCTAATATTTCTAATAACTGATAAATCAACTTTAATCTTCCATTCTCTTGGCCAATAGCCAATCAGAATAGCTAAAAAAAAGATAATTGAAAATACGTTATTAGCCCAAAGAGCACCAAACAATCCCCAAAAATATATAAGGGGTAAAGAAATAATTAATCCAATAATACCCGTAAATGCGGTTATAATTGATAGTTTTTTAAATAATTTTAACCCGCGATATATTCCTGTATAGATATAAGTTAACGGAAGAAAAATTAATGATGGAATTAAATTTTTTACAAATATGAACTCCTTTCCTAATAGAGATGGTCCAAATATTAATAATAACAAACTCAATAATATTAAAATAGATCCAACAAAAACCAACGTACTAAATGATAAATATTTTAGTTTGTCTTTATTAGTTTCATTATACTCGGCAACATATTTTGATGTTGCAGTAGATACACCAAAATCTCCAAATAAAACAAGTAGCATCAATATGGCTACTGAATAATTATAAATACCAAAGTCATATGAATTTAATAACCACGCTGATATAAAAAATACACCCAATATAAACAGCTGTTTCCCTGATATTTGAATAAACTGCCAAAAAGTATTAGCTAGTGTTTTTTTATTATTTAAATATATTATTCTTATTTTGTTAATCATTTTTAATACGTTTATATAAGACTGCAAAGTTAGTTATGATTAACGATAAACCATCCATCCATGGCTTAATTAATAAGCTTTGAAAAAATAAACCAGTTTGATGTGCAGATTTAATTGAGAAAAAAATTAATAATCCTCCACCAATCATGAAAAGCAGTAGTGAAAGCTTTGGAATATATACGCAACTTAATAATATTATTAAAAAATATATTATTGGTATATTAAAACGAAATAATACACTTAATGGGTCATTCATACCCATTTTAATCATGGTTGCTCGCCCTAAAGAACCTTTAATCAATGTAGAAATATAATCTAGAAAAAATGATGTATTGTCATGAAAAATAAAAGTGTGAGGGTTATAAATAATATTATAATTTGATTTAAATATTCTTTCACAAAGCTCTTTATCCTCAGAGAAACGGGTAACATTTGATGTTGTTTGTAGTTTTTCGAGAAAATTACCTACTTTTTTTAGAACATTTTTTCGAATCGCGAGATTGCAACTAGGACATCCACGCATATATTTAAAATGTTTGAACCTAGGATACCCATCTAATAGTGCAACTCCGAGATAGTTTGATATCCAAGTTACGTTAAATGGTAAAATCATGCCTATTCCAGCACCAGTTTTAGTATCTACGAAAGTTTCGTCATTACAAAAATTTAGATACTCAGAATCAATTTTTGTATCGGCATCAAGAAATAATAGAATTTCTCCTAATGATTTTTCTATTCCTAAATTTCTAGCCTCAGATGGCCCACTCTTAACTTCTAAAAATACTTTTATTGGATATTTTCTAGCTATGTTTATGCTTGCGTCATTAGAATTATTATCAACATAAATAATTTCGTATGCTTTTTTTGGATAATTTAATTTTAGACATGATTGAATACATCTATCTAAATTTTTTTCTTCATTATAACCACATATAATTATACTAAATTTCATATTATTTTATATACTTTTCAGCAATTTTTTTTAAATTAAATTGATTACTATATTTTATTATTTTTTCTCTATTAAAATAATTTTCGTTAAAAATAGTCCCTATGTCTTTTATAGTCTGATCTATATTATTATATTCAATTAAAAAACCATTTGTATTATTTACTAAGTCAGCCTGTCCACCATTATTTGTTGCTACGATTGGTAGACCGACTTGCATAGCTTCCTGCAAGACAATTCCAAAACCTTCATGAACAGACGATAGAAAAAATATATCACTATTTTGTAAATATTGAAACTTTTTGTTTTGATCTATAAACCCAGTAAAGATTATCTTATTAGATATACCTAGTTTATAAGCTAAATTTTTTAATTGTTTCTCCTCTGGACCATCACCAATTATTATTCCAATGACATTATTTGGTAATTTAGATATAACTTTAATAAAAAAATCAAAGCCTTTTCTTTTTACAAGCCTACCGACTCCGATAACATACTTTTTATCTACTTCCAAACCTATTTCTGATCTACTTTTTTTATCAAATGGCACCAACTCGTATGGTAGTGGGATAATCTGTATATCATTTTTAGGGTGATAATATTTTATACAATTTTCCTTCGTATTTGAAGATTGGGCCACTATAGTATTGGCTCTATTTAAAAGGAAAGTAATGCATTTCCTTAAATACCAATGTAAGTGAGGCGAATTATTTTTAGTTGGATCATATATATCACCACCATGAAGAGAGACTATATTTTTAATATGAAATAGTCTTGCTAAAATATATCCAAGTGGGCCAGTAGGCACTACAAACTGGGTATTAATAAACTCATATTTATTCTTTCTACATAAAGATATCCCTTTCCACAACCCAGAAATTGGATAACAGAGCATGGAAATAGTTGTGGCGGTAGATAATTCCTTTCTGCCAAAAACTTTTACTCTATATACATTAATACCATCAATAATCTCAAACTTTCTTAATCCTTTATACCATGTAGTAATGTAGTCTACCTGATAACCAAGTTCTACAAAACCTTTTGCTAATTTATGAGCAGCAACACCTCCTCCCCCACCAAGTGGTGGAAATTCATAGTTTAGGACTAATATCTTTTTCATTATTTTATTAGAATCTCTCTCACTCTATATCTCCTCTCATGTTTCGATGTATTGAATCGAATACCAATAAGTAGATCAATTACAATACCGAAACTAAATAATATTATACCAGCAATTATTAGAAATGCTGTTATGAAGAAGAGGCCGTTTCTGTTGAACCCAAGGCCCATAAATATTTTTTCATAAAGAGTCCAGAATCCTGCTACGAATCCAAAGAAGAAACATGTGATACTTGCGTAGCCAAAAAGGTGCAGAGGTCTTTGTGAATATTTCTGTATAAACCAAATATATACTAGGTCGATAAAACCTCGTATTGCTTTACTGCAATTATATTTACTCTTACCAACTGTCCTTGGGCGATGATTCACTACCAATTCACCAATTCTAAAACCTTTCCATTTTAAAATAGCTAGAATATAACGATGCATCTCACCTCCTATATCTAGACAATCAACTGCCTCCTTTGTATAAACTCGAAGCATACACCCACTATCATGAACAATATCACCTATAAGTATTCGGCGAAGTATACGGCCAATACGTGTAAGAATATTAATACTAGAGCTATCCATTCTCTTCTTTCTCCATCCAGCAACTACATCTAGGTTCTCTTTTATTAGCTTATCAAAAAGGAGTGGTATATCAGCTGGATCATTCTGACAATCGCCATCCATAGTTACTACATACTTGCCAGTACAAGCTCTAAAACCAGCGTCTAAGGCTGTTGCTTGACCATAGTTACGGTTTAGATTGATGATCTTCGCATTACTTAGTGTATTGAGCTCTGTTAGGGTTTCATCAGTACTACCATCATTCACATAAATAACTTCGTAATCTCCTGAAATATCAGACAAAGATGTTTTTATTTCCTGATCTAGTCTACTAATATTCCCTGCTTCATTATATATAGGGACCACAATAGACAGTCTTTTTCCTGTATTTTCCATAAAAATACTATACATTAGAAATCAGTTTCTTACAATAGGATTACTCTTAAATCTCCAATATCAACCTTCCAGTAATCGCCTCCTACCTCAAATACTCTGGCGTATTCACATTCATCCAATCCACAATCTCTCTCATTACAGAACCTGCACCGATAAGATTGTGTGTGGATCCTTTTTCTAGAAGAATAGCGAATGCATATCGAGGATTTTTGTAAGGAAAATACCCAGTCATCCATGAATTAACTTTTTCCTTTGCCGATCCAAGCTCGGCAGTACCAGATTTTGCAGCAATTTCAACAAAGGGGAAATTTAGAGATTGGCAAGTACCTTCGGTAGTACAAAGGCGCATTCCTTCCTTTATTATTGAAAAATATTTCTGTGGAAGTTCTACACTCCTCAAAACTTTTCCCGCTTCACCTTTTATAATACTCGGATCACGAATCAGCCCGTCATTAGCGATTGCAGCGACAGCGCGAGCAACCTGTAGTGGCGATGTTTGAAAACCATATTGTCCAATAGAGGTGTGATATGTATTACCTAGATTCCATGACTCACCATCAAAATTTTCCTTTTTCCATTCAGGATTTGGGACAACACCATCTGACCCTGTAAAGAATGAACCTTCAATTTTTTCTCCAAAACCAAATGATTTCATGTATTTCTCTATGCGAGCAATACCCAACCCTTTCTGATCTTTATAACCTCCACCAATTTCATAAAAATATACATCAGAAGACACAGCAAGTGCATGTCTCATATCGACCCAGCCATGTGCTTTCCAATCCTTGAAAACAGTTTGTAATGTTGGATAATACTGATTTTGTACAGAAATAGAACCAGTACTTAAAATCCTCGCAGTTGGCTCAATAATTTTTTCATTTAACGCAGCCATTGCCATGAATGGTTTAATAATGGAACCGGGTGTATACAATCCATCAACAACTCTATCCAAAAATGGCTTCTTTTTATCATTTAAAAATGATTTAACTTTAACAGTATCCTCTTTCAACGACATAATTTCTGAGTCATATTCTGGATAACTTGTCAGAGCCAGCACTTCACCACTTCTTGTGTCCATAATTATTCCAGCTCCTCCATCAAAACCCACTCTCTCTGCGACACCTTTTATTGCTCTGTACATTTCAGATTGAACTCTTGAATCGATCGACAACACAATGTTTTTCCCTTCCTTAGGTGGTTGAGTAATATTTTGCGAACGAACTTTTCCGCTAGCATCAACCTCAACAAGCTTTACTCCGTTACTTCCCTGTAGGTCTGAATTAAAATATCTTTCAATTCCGTCTGCTCCTTCAAAATCTTCACGATAATAAAATCCTGCCTTATCCTTTGAAGGATACTGAACGTACCCAAGAACATGTGCAAGTCCAACATCATCCTTGTATTTTCTCAAAGCTATATCTGGATCCTCGCTAGGTGCATTCCATGCAAGCTCGACTCCATTTCGATCATAGATAACACCTCGCGCAGCAAAAATTGGAGTATTTCTTAATCTATTATTTTCACTTCTCTCATTATATGCCTCACCACTTTTTATTTGAAGAAACCAAAGCTTTGAACCAAATACCAAAAAGACTAATACAAAAAAAGCCAAAATACCCATGAGACTCAATCTGGAAATTGGTTTGTCCAAACGTCCTTCAAATTGCTGATTATCAAACATCGGCAAATTGTGAGAGTCCATAAATATCTCATCGGGAGCAATATCTTTATTATTCTTTATTTTATGATTCATAGATAATTAAACGCTTCTTAAGTATGAGAGAAATTAGAAATAAAACAATACTGACAAGAGTAAAAATGTAATTTATATTCCAAAAGCTAGGTAGTGGTATGGCGTATAGAGCATCATATAAAATTCCCCATGCAATTATTTCAAAATAAATTGGGAAATAAAAAAGAAAAATTATTGATAGAGACCACGTAAGCCACCAATATCCCCACAAAATAGAACACAAAACTAATATTCCAAATATAATTCTAATTTGATTTTGTCTTTTCATAGATTTGAACCCATTTCTGTTCGTAAATATTTATTGGCTGAGAAAATATTATTGTCGAAAACGCACGAGCTGGATCCGCGATAACCTTACTGACAATTCCAAAAACAGAACTAGAAATATTCGGAATGATAATTGTATCACCTTCTGAGACCTTTACATCTCTTGGAATTATTGTTTCAAACAAGCCGCCACCACGGCCAACTGCTGTCGCTTGAATATTTTGCTCACCAATTAAAACATCATATTTTTCTCCATATGTTGAATATAATTTTACTTTTGAAGTATTAGAAAATACCTCTTCAGTTTCTCCAATCAATATATTTCCTAACACATATACCCCATCGCCCTTTTCGACTCTATCATTTGAACCAACATCCAAAATAAAGGAATCATAGGCTGTAAATGGTGGTTTTTTCAAGACATAAGCAAGTACAAGATTCTTTGAAACGGCACGATTCATTATTTCCTTCAATTCAAAATTCTCCTTTGTAAGCTCAGAAATTATCATGTCTTTCGTATTATCAGGAAGCTGATTCAGACTAGGTCTATTTCCAGAATTAATATTCCAAACTGGGCTTACAATAGTTGTAATTATTGAAGACAAAAAAGTTGGAGCAGCGAAATGTAGTAACACAAGCACAAGAACAATCACACCAACAACCTTTATTGGCCAAAAAATTTTTCTTTTGTGAATACTACTTCTGAGCACGTAATTCATCTTCATTTTGTATTAATACACCAGAATACTTTTCTAATTCTTCAAGAATAATGCCTGTTCCACGAGCAACGGCAGTCAATGGATCTTCAGAAATATAAACAGGAATTTTAAGTGTTGAAGTTAAGAGCTCATCTAAACCTTTTATCAAAGCTCCACCACCAATTAAATGTATTCCTCTGTGCATTATGTCAGAGAGTATTTCAGGGGGAGTAGATTCTAGAACCTCTTTTGAAGATTCGACTAGAGTATCTATGGATGAGGACATGGCTTCGCGCATATCCGAATCTGTAATAACCACTTCTCTTGGCAAACCAGTAATCAAGTCTCTTCCGCGAATTGTTGTTTCAAGAGATTCACCTGGTATAACCGCACCAACGGCAATTTTTATAAACTCAGCAGTTTTTTCGCCAATCAAAATTTTAAATTCATTTCTAATGTATGACATTATGTCATTATTAAGTTTGTCACCAGCAATTTTAATATTTTTTGAACGGACAATTCCGCCAAGAGAAATTATTGCAATATCTGTTGTGCCACCACCGATATCAATAATCATACTTCCGATCGGTTCATGTATTGGCAAACGTATTCCGATAGCACCTGCCATTGGCTCTTCGACAATATACACTTCTCTTGCTCCAGCGTTTTTCGTTGCATCTCTCACTGCACGAATCTCAACGTTCGTAACTCCAGACGGCACTCCGACAACAACTCTTGGTCCCAACATTTTCTTTGAATATTGTTCTGCCTTTTTTATCAAATATGAAATCATTTCTTCAGTAACTTCAAAATCAGAAATAACTCCATCGACAAGAGGTCTTATCGCAACAATGTGAGATGGTGTTCTGCCAAGCATATTTTTTGCCTCTGTTCCCACGGCGACAACACGACCAGTTTTCTGGTTCACGGCTACGACAGATGGCTCAGTGACAACGATTCCATGCCCACGAAGATAGACTAGAGTATTTGCAGTACCGAGGTCAATTCCAATGTCATTTGACATATATCTATACATCTTTTCCTTGAAATCTTTCATAGGCATACATTACCATAAAAAATAGTTTTTTGTAATAAAAAGAGCCGGAAATTCCCCAGCTCAATGAAAAACAAACTTTCCTTCACACACCCTCAGTCCGCCACCTCTCGGTAATCCCCTTTATTCAGATTCACGACCACGGGGCAAGCATCATCAACATCCCTTCGAGGGTCAAGGGAAACCTTGATAGTTCGATCCGGATTGCGAATCATGAACATTCCTCTTGAATCAACTGGGAATGTCGCTCCAGCCTTGTGTGGGTGAGGGATTGCCTTTGTGAGTCGAATGATCACTGCTTTCTTAACTACACGTTGTCTTATTGGCATGTGGTTTCCTTCGTTTGAACGGTTGGATGTTTTACTACAGAAAATCTGACCCCAAAATCTGGGGTAATTTATACACCAAAATACCACCTTGCGCAACAAATTTTCACTAAGCGGCCATCTTTTTCTCGTATAACATATCTTTAATTTTGGCAATATAACTTTCACGATTACTCAACATGTACTCACTCGCAAGTTGAGGGTTATTATTAAATAGTTCAATTAGTTTATTTTCGTGTTCATTATGCCAATTTTCTATTTGCTCATCGCTTACATCATTAGTACCAAAGAAATCCTTTAATAAATCCATTTTTACCAGCGTCCTTATATTCTCAAATGATTTCTCAATTTCTCCCGCTTGATCTACAAAATTCCTCTCGTTCATAAAATTTAATTTATTAAATATTAATTGTAACTTACTACTAATTTTTAAAACCCTTTTATAACCTCGGATATTTCTTTCATTTCTACCCTACCGTCTAGCCTACATTTAACCTCCACCTTTCCTTCAGCCAAAGTTTTTTCACTAATAACAAATCGTACCGGGATACCAATAAGATCACTATCTGCAAATTTCTCTCCAGCGCGCATATCTCTGTTATCATAAAGCACCTCAACACCTTTCTTCGTCAGTTCAGCATAAAGTGTATCTGCTTCTTTTTTTACTTTCCCTTCCTTGTCCTCGATAGAAATAAGATGAATAGCAAAGGGCGAAATAGATTCTGGCCAAACAAGACCCTTATCATCTGAAAGAATTTCTGCAACAGTTCCCATAAGTCTTCCGGGACCAATGCCGTAACTTCCCATTATTACTTTTTGTTTTTCACCTTTTTCATCAGAATATGTAAGATCTAGAGCATCAGAAAATTTAGTGCCGAGATTAAATATGTTTCCAACCTCCACAGCTTTCTTCTCAATCAAATCTTCTCTTTTTAATCCCAAATCATTCAGAACCTCATCATTCAAAACTTCCTTATTTATAGCGATCTTTTTACTCTCATCAACAAAAATACTGTCTTCACCTGCGTCGGTTACCGTTTGGAATTCATGTGAGTATTTCGAAAATGTACCGCCAGAAGAAAAGGTTATATATGTTATATTTCCAAGTCCAGCTCTATTATATATATTTAAATATGCTTGCTTGGCTCTGTCATAAAATGCGTCATGCTCTTTTTCATCTCGTGAAAATGAATACAAATCTTTCATCAAAAATTCTCTACATCTCATTATTCCTGATTTTGCCCTTATTTCATTTCGGAATTTTGTTTGAAATTGATAAGCGTAAACAGGAAGATCCCTGTAAGATCGAATGTAATCCTTCATAAGATTAGTAATTTCCTCTTCATGGGTTGTGCCAAGACCAACCTCTGTTCCATTTTTAAATGTCGTCTTAAACCAAATATCTACAACGTCATCTGACCAACGGTTCGTCTTCTCCCAAAGATTTTTATCCTGCAATGCAGTCAACGAAATCTCCTGTCCTCCAATAGCATTCATTTCCTCTCGAATTATTCCAATAATCTTATTCATCACCCTCAAACCAAGTGGTAAATATGAATAGACACCTGCCATTTCTTTATGGATAAAACCAGCACGAATTAGAAGTTGTGCATTTTTTGACACCTCGTCTTTTGGCGCATCTTTGCGAGTCTTTGTAAATAATTGTGACTGATACATAGATATTATTTAATAATTTTATTTCACGGCTTCAATCTTAGCTGCTTCAATTGGATTCGCCAATGTATGCTTCATTTCCTCAACCATTTGATCCAAACTATAATTTGTCTTTATAAGATATCCTGAAGCATTATTCGTAACGGCATCAGAAATCGCATCTAGCTTGTCCACCAAAGTTAACATAATAATCTTTACCTGCTTACCCCATTGGTCTTGTCTTAACCTCTTTAAAACTTCAAGACCATCAATTCCAGGCATAAGTAAGTCTAGCAAAATAATATCTGGATGGACCGAAAAAGCCTTCTGTATTCCCTCTTCTCCATTTGTCGCTCCTATGGCTTCAAACCCAGAAATATTCAATTTACTCACAAGGACAGTGTTCAAATTTACATCATCATCAATGACTAATATTTTTTTCTTATTACTAGGATTATCCATGTTATTGATTATATTATTTATATGTTATTAAAACGTAATGGTAAAAATACTACCCTTATTCTCTTCTGATGAAAAGCGTATATCACCTCCCATTGAAACTATTATTGATTTTACCAGATATAAGCCCAAACCGGTACCTTGACTACTACTTAATTTCTTAACATTGTCCGCTCTAAAGAGTTTGGAAAATATTCTATCCTGCTGGTCTATAGGTATACCAAAACCAGTATCCGAAACAACTATTCTCCTCTCATTCGATGATTCTTCAAAATTGATGGAAATCGTACCACCATCTGGAGTATATTTTATTGCGTTTGAAACCAAATTTTGTATAACAATACGAAATAGTTTTGGATCGCTCTCTATACTCTCGAACAAACCATTATAATTAACAACCAAATTAATCTTTTTTAAATTAATCTGCAATGCAAATTCATTTTTAATACTCTCTAACAAATCCTGTACATTGGTTGGCACTTTTTCAACTGCCAAAGAACCCATTTCAATTCTTGAGATATTCAGTAGCACATCCACGAGCTCAACCATGTTCTGATTCGCAACATGCAAAACAGTCATGTACTTTTTTTGTTCATCGTTAAGTACACCAATATCTCCAGAAAATAACATATCGGTGTACCATTTTGTTGTGGCAAGTGGAGTTTTCAATTGGTGTGCTGCAAGTGATAAAAACTCCGTCTTTGCTTTTTCGATTAGTTTCTGCTCAGTAATATCCATAATTACTGCTAGTCCTGTGCTCAAATAACTACCTGGACCTCTCATATCAAAAACGGAAATCATAACTGATCTGACTGTTCCATCTTTTATCATCATCTGTACCTCTTTCCTATTTATAGAAACCTTGGACCTAAAGTATGCAAAAAGATCGCCGGCTTTTTCTTTTGAATCATCGGAGACAAAAGAAAAGAAGTTTTTATTTTCAATATCTTCAGTCAATGAACCAAAAAAACGTAGCGCAGCCTTGTTTGGCTCATGCATATTACCATCACCGTCCAACATTACATATGGAATAGGTGCACTTTCATATAGTCTTTTGAATTGCTGTTTTGAGAAAGCTAAATCCTTTGTTTCATTCCATATTTCCAAATTAAACCGAGAGTTAAAGGTTAATAATAAATAAAATATAAATGAAAGTGAAACAGCCACAATAATAAATAAAACAAGAATAATCTTTACGTTCGTCTGTACGTCAACCAATAGAATATCCAAAATAAAATTACGAGATGCAAATAACACACCAAGAAGTGTAATCAAAAAAATCAAAGAAACAAGCACATGTGTAGAATACAGTTTACCTTGATTTGACATACCTACATTATATCAGACAATGTAATCACTACCATCCCCAGATATTAGCGGCCTTAAAGATGCCACTCTCAGCAATTGAGCCAGATATCTTTATCTTATCAGAAAATTTCAAGCAATCTTCAGTATGCCATTTAGCATCATCAGTTTTAATCACCCACACTCCACCATGGAAATCCAAAAGGGTTATCTTTGTAGTAGAAGTACTAGGGACCGCGCCAAGATCAGTACATGCTTTTATTCCTTCAATTTCAAGGATTTCCCCACCAAGTAAACCATCCTCTGATCGACTCCATACGGACAGTTTAGTATTTGATACCTCGTGATAATATGGGACTTCATTAATAAAAAACCTATCGACATATTCAAACGTATTAGTAAAATAAAATACCACTCCAAGCAATATGTACACAGCAATGACAATGTAAGTCACCTGAAAAAACTGTCTATATCCGTATTTTGTTTTTATAAAATCAAAATATGCCAAAACGGCTACAGCCAAAAATATCGTCAACCAAAACAATAGATCTATAAAATATACAAGATAGCTAAAGACACCTCCAGACTGAAGGGCAACTGCATCATTACTATCGAACAAAGTGTAGATAAAAACACTTAATGCCAGACTTGCAATTACAACAAGCGAAACACAGAGTACCCAGAAAATCGCCTCATTAACGAAGAAGTGCCATTTAGGTTTAACTTTAATTTTCTTGTCAGATATCATTTGCAAAACCTGGGCTTCTACCATGCTTCCGCCCTCGTCTTTTTTCATATCTGTTTTATTTTGTTTGGTCATATGTCTTTTTTTGTTAAATTATTGCTTCCTGCAAGTTCCTTGAACTCTTTTTTTGCCCTATGCACAAGTATTGCAACAGTTCCCAAGGGAATTTTTAAAATATCAGAAATTTCATTATAATCCTTATCCTCTAAATATTTCAAAACCAATACAGCCCTGTACTTTTCCTTCATTTTTAGTAAAACTTGCAATACCTGCTCCTTTAACATTCTACCATTTGATTCCTCCGCAACATTCACTTTATCATCTGGAATATTCACAAAAAAATCCTCTTCCTCGTCGCTTGAAGCGGTTTTTGGTCTAATTTTGAGTTTCCTAATATAATCAATTGTCTCGTTATGAGCAATACGATATATCCAAGAAGAAAATGGTAAGTTTATATCGAAGTTATTTAAATTTCTGTACACTTTTATAAAAATATTTTGTAGCAAGTCATCTATTTCAAAAGACGTAGACCTCGCTATCCTGTAAATGTATCTTTCGATACGCGGAGAATACTTGCGCATTATCTTACCAAATGCCTCTGGCTTTAATAGTGTTTCCGCAACCAAAATTCTATCATCTTCCATGACCTCTAATGTTTTTGAATTTTCATGAAGAATTGTTAATTTGTCACCCTTTTTCATAGCAATGATTCAATTATATCACCTTAACTGTGTAATCAGAGTAAACATTATGCGTATATTTGCTTCTTATAGGGCAAAAAGCCCCGGCATATGTAATGCCTAAAGGGTCACTGTATGATGATACCCCTTTAATTTTGACGGGCTCCAAAAAGATCATTCTATTTATGCTACGTATGAGTGTGAATATTTCTTTCAATTTGTTAAATTTTGTAAAAAAACAAGTAATTTTCAATCAAAACTTGCTCACTTAAAATATTATCAGCCAAGATAATTATGTGCTAACTATTTATATTAATTTTTGAAAGTTTTTTTTATACCGTCCGTAGTATAAGCATGAAGAAGTAAAATAAAGTCGAATATTAAACTTCATTACTAGCATAATTGTAAAATTTTTAAGTAACTATGATTTAAAAATATAGCAAAACAACAAATAACCAACTAAATGGTTCAAAGAATGTGTATAAAGAGAAGTCAGCCGAAATTTTAATATCGGCTGATTTCTTTTTTCCTCGTACGTGATATATTTATATGAATGGAAATAGAGAAAAACTCATGATTAGACTGCAAACAAAGAGGATAGTAGCTATTTTATTTACATCCATATTGGTACTAGCAATTGCGTCTTTTTTCATATTTAAAAGTAAACCTATAAATATTGATGGGGGTCTTTCAACTATTCAACAAGCATCTACAATAACCACATCCCCTGTTATCGTTGTTAAGCCGGCAGGAACAACTACAACTTCCACGTCCAAACAAGCAAAAGTATTGATAGGAAGTACAAAAATATCCGTAGAGCTTGCGAGGACTACAGCACAGATAAATAAAGGCCTGTCTGGCCGACTTTCACTTGACCCATATAATGGTATGCTTTTTATGTTTAGTAAGGCATCTATATACCGTTTCTGGATGCCAGACATGCATTTCCCGCTCGACCTAATTTGGATAAATAATGGTAAGATTGTAGACATATCAGCGCATGCTTCAAATGATTTTAACCCGACGAACCCTGTGTACTATAGACCGAAAAGCCCAGCCCAATATGTACTAGAGGTGAACGCTGACTTTTGCAAAAATCATGGGATAAAAATAGGAGATAAGGTGACATTTGAAAATATCCCCCAGCTTAACAATCTAAGTAATGAATAATATAGAAATTACAACAATGTATCCCGAGCAATGGGATAAATTCGTAGAAGAAAATTACCCTGCAGTTGGGGCTTTTATGCAAACATGGGCCTGGGGGGAATTCCAAAAAAAGCTAGGTAGAAATGTAAATAGATATTCAGTAATGAATGGCAAAAAAGCTATAGCAGTCTTTACTCTCGTCGAACTAAAATTAAATTTTGGTTTTAAATATGGATATATACCAAGAGGACCAGTAATACAGAGGGGTACTAATTCAAAAAAGATAGCTGATATATTTGAATCAATCAAAAAATGGTCTTTAAAAAAATTTCCACAATATATTTTTCTTCGTCTTGAACCACCAATTTCTTTTTCAAATGAATATATGCGAAATGGTTTCCATTTACCATCATTTTATATTCAGCCAAGACACAATGTTGTTATAGACCTTACTAAATCTGAGGAAGAAATTCTTGCTTCTTTTCATTCTTCAACCCGATCAAACACAAAGCGTGCAGAAAAGCGTGGAGTAACTGTTGTGGTGAAAGACAATATTACCCTAAGCGACTATCAGGCCTTTAAAGAAATGGTGAACGACACTATAGTAAGAAATAACGGCAAAAACGCTTATCCGAGCGACGAATACTTCCGATTCTTTCTGAAGGAAGTCCCCTTTACTGGATTTTATGGTCTGTGCGATGAAAAACCAGCATCCGTTCATTTTGTACTTTTCTTTGGCAACACAGCGACATATCTTTATGGAGCATCCCATACAGCATATTTAAACTCAAAGGTGGATACGTATCTGCATTGGTCCGCAATGCGAGAAGCGAAGCGCAGGGGATGTAAATACTATGACTTAGGGGGGATTGATCCTGTACGCTGGCCGGGCCTAACTGCTTACAAAAGACAGTACAAAGGCATGGAATTAGAATACATGGGAAATATTGATATACCTTTTAAAATAATTCACTATAGGCTATATTCGCTTGCAAGGCTTATAAAAACCAAGATCAGTGAGATGATTACGAAGAAGTAATTTTAAAAACCGCCATCATCCCTCCATCACACATGTTTCTCAATATTTTTAAAATCACCAAAAAGACAAATTGGGTCCATTGCGTGTATTTCTTCTAAATAAGCTGACTCTGTAGGTATGTCATTTGAAAGAAATATCTTTTTATCATTTACATAAGCCATTCCCATTTCCATCAGACAATTCCCTCCAATGTAATTTTTCTTACCTTTCTTCTCCAAATTTACAATCAAAATGGCATCACTCTCTAATATATGTTTGTAGTGTTGACGAATATAATCATGAGCGCGCTTAAAATCTGCAGTTTCAATTTGGCTCGCCCCTTCTTCTAAAATCGCCTGAACTTTACCATTTACATGATCCTCGTAATCCTGATGAATCCACCCATTGTAACCAAGTTCGCAAAGCTTATTCTTACTATCAACCATTTCATTCACAAAACTATTACTTCCTAATACGTATATTTTAGGGGGTTTATTTTTCATAACAATATAATAATACAGATGTTATACTTAAACAATGCAAAAGAAATGTGATCACACAAGTGTAGGAATGCTTGTTTGGAAGGATGAAAAACTTCTATTAATAGAGAGGAGGAAGTTTCCCTTTGGCTTCGCGATACCTGCTGGACACGTTGATGGGGATTCAACATTTGAGGACGCAGCAATACGAGAACTGAGAGAGGAAGTCGGCTTGGATTCTATCAATTTAGAACCTGTTTATGATATAAAAAAAGAAAATCCATGCAGACGCGAGGACGGGACCTGGCATCACTGGAAAATATTTAAAACCGAAATTATTGGAGAGGGGGAATTGAAACGTAGTGAAAGCGAGACGAAACAAGCAAATTGGTTTGATAAAGATCAAATACGCGCATTAGCTGAAAAAACTGCGAGATATTTTGATAAAAAAATATCTGACGAGGAATGGGAGAAGAGTCCTGGGCTTGAACCAGTGATGTACGAGTTTTTCAAGGAATTAAAAATTATATAGAAAATATAAACCTAAATACCGAAGGTTTCATCAATCTTTTGTTGCATCTCATTAAATGCCTGGTTATAAATATCAGGAATAAATATATCTAAATTCCCCGAGTTCCCTTTTTTTACAAAAACCATAGCCACTTTTTTCTGAGCATTATTGCGACCATTATAGGTAGTTGTGTTAGACCCAACCTTACATTTAGTCTCGTAATTTGCATATATTGGCCACGCATCAAATTGTTTTATGTATGCACCCAAACTTACATTATCAAGAAAAGTTAATGCATTTGTTCCCTTACAGTTTCCAAAATCGCTAGACTCAATATATGTTTTTATCTTTGATTCAATACCGATAATTGAAGGTCTATTATTTGTAGTAAAATACCTTATCGCAAAGAATGCGCAAACCAAAATAACAATTCCCATTATGTATTTCATGTTATTTATTTTGTTTATTAGTTACTAATGTTAAGTATAATTTAGCATAATAATAGCATAATTTGAATATCAATAAAAAGAAAACCCACCTTGCGGAGGGTCGTGTGCAACAAACGAATGGCGAAAGCAAACTGCTGGGGGTTAATTAAGAACAGCTGAATCAACCCGAGCAATCTCTCTCCAGTAAAATGCTGGGAATACCCATCCACGCCTTGGAATTGAATAGAATGGTTTACGTTCTTGAAGTAGATAGTTGATCGCGCTTTCAAAATTGCCAGGTGCAAGTGGATCTTGAATCCAAAAACGAGGGTTGCTTCTTGCTGAAAGTAATGTAACAGTCGGAATACCGACATCAATATTTTCAGCAATTTCTCCAAAAAGAATACACGGCTCTCCATCCCCCAATGGAACACAGAGAATTGTGCAATTACTCGCAGCACATCGATGAGCCTCGATAATTTTAGTGAGATCAATCATGAAAAAATGGGTTAGATTGTTTCTCCATCCAGAATCAATCTACTAGATAGGTACTGATTAGTCAATTTTTTGTACGCGTCCATAACATGTGACGCAGGTTGTCCTATTGAAAAACACTGCAAAAGTCAAATGTGACTAAAAATTGGTCAACTTTTCAAAACTAGCATTCTGGACAATCAACTCCAGAGCCCATTTTTTAATTCCTCCCTAATTTCCATCCAAATTTTCCCGATGTGATTTAAGCCCTCACCATCTATCCCATCATCCCAAAAGCCATCACCTGGTGGATAAGTCACGATATGCTTCACAATTTTTACATCTCCAGAATTAATTAATGCTTTTATCACCTCTTCATGTTGCACGGCCTTAAGTTTCATAAGCTTCTTCATTACTAGGAGTTTATATTCTTCACTTTTAAATTCTGGAATTTGCAAATGCTTATATTTTGTAGAAACCTCCCAAGCCTTCACTGGGCTATGTGCATTAATAATTTCACTCCTTATTTTCTGATCCGTATACCTTTGACATTGATATGCATGCTCTACAGTAGGATAAACAACGCCATCAATCTCTATCGCATGCGCCGTGTATGGTGAAAAATATATGTAAAATATTTCTAAAGGTAAAATTTCATTTTTCATAAATTTCTTACAAATTTTTTAAGCCATTTATAAAATCACAAACCTCCTGCGCCAACGCATCTTCATCACCAAAATATCCATGATTCGCATCACCAAGGATTTTTGTTTCAACTCTTGAACTATTAGTAGCCGCATTTTTTATTCTACTCATCACTTCCTCCACCGGCACGACGATAGCATCATCCTTCCTCCCCATAATTACAAAAAGTGGTTGTGTAATTTTACTTAAAACCTCCAACTTATCCTCAGGCTTATATAAATTAAAAATTCCTGTCTTAGACTTTTCGCCAAAAAGACTTAAATATGTTGAGGCACTTAGTAGATAATCATTCCAAAGTAATTTTGAAAGCAATTCACTCCCTCTACCACTCTCAGCTTTTTCATTTGCTTCTTTAATAAATTCCTCAAACCCCTCACCTTCATCGCGAGCCAATCCGTGCATATCAGCAGGCGATAACAACAAAATTGAATTAATTCTTTTGTCATTTGCCTCAGTGATATAGAATACAATTTTTGATGTGCCTAAACTGTGCCCAGAAAGATTAATTTTATTGAAACCTTGGCCCGCCACAAAGTCCATCGCGGCACCGATATCAAAAATGCAATCCTCAAACTTTTCATAAGTGCTTCCAATCCGAACAAAACTCTTTTTGCTATCTTTTTTGCTATCTATCGTTTTAGTTAAATCTTTAATTGCCTCACATCCCCTATTATTAAATACAAAAAGGGCAACACCTTCACTAGTAAGTTTTTTTGCAATTGAATCTACGAACGGGTTTTCATAAAAATTTCCACCCATTCCGTGAACGTGCACTAGAATTTCTTTTGAGTCACTAACACCGTCAGGCTCATAAAGCAAACCTACTAGTTCCAAGCCGTCTTTTGTAATGATGCGATGTAAGGTAGTTTTCATAAAAGTATTATATATAATAACAAATTACTCCACATCTACCCAAGCTTGCGCTTCATAGTTATATGATGACAACAAATCACTACTGCAAGGCATATCATTTTCATAGTGAATAGCGTGAATTTCAGTTGCACTAGTAGAATTTCCATCGGGATAGTTTCCTTTTCTTAAATACAAATACTCTGTAAAACTACCTGGTTTATCACCCTCAAGTTTTGTTTCCAAACGATAAAGACCTTTGTCATCTGATTTTTCACTGGTTATGACCATATTTTCCGCAAAACGTGAAATTATCTCTAGAACAATTTCTTTTGTTGGTATCCATTCTATAGTTGTTTCAAATCGGCTATTTTCCATAATATCTATTTTAATAAATCATCTGGCGTTGATAAATCATAACCCAATTCCTTTGCTCTAAGCGCAGATTTTTTCAAAAAATAGACCCAATGATCGTAATCCTTGTTCTCATTATGTGCTATCCAACTAGAAAGAATGTCCTCTGCACTTACCCAATCGAGTGTAAACCTTTCGTGATCCTCTAGTTTGGTATCCACTAGTTTTCTACTTTTTAATATTACAAGAAAACATGTAGCCATTGCTGACCTGTTTACATTCTTTAAAACATTATGAAAATGTGTAAACACTTTAGCAATTTTCTCAACGCACAGAAAATCATACAGGCCACTTTCTTCAACAACTTCTCTCAAAACGCCCTCCTGAATATCTTCTTTATCGCTAACCCCACCAGAAAAAAGTATGTACCTACCCCTTTTTATTTGATCACCAACTGCATACTTTTGTGTTTCTGGATCAAAGACAACAGCACATCCGCCATCGCGACGCTCCTCATTTTCTCGCTTAATTCCAAATTCTAGAATGCCATCTAAAGTCATGTAGCTATTATACACTCATCAATGTTGTTTGTAATGCTCATCCCCTATACCCCTCCGCGTATATCTTAAAATTATTCAAAATCGCTTGCCAGCCCACCCGTTGCTTATCCTCAGGATTAATATTTTCCAATTCAAAATTTTCTACAATTCGTATACCTGTATTTAATTGATAAAAAAATACCGAAACTTTTCTATTATCATCTAAAATATATGCTATTACTTTATTTATCTCAACAATACTGTAAGTGCCAGAAAAATCAAAAGAATCTGATTTATCCTTTGCAGACATAGTAAAAACAAAACGTCCCCCAGCTTTGAGGTCATTCTCGGCATTTGGACATTCCCAATCATACGATGCATGCAACCATTTCATAACATGCTCTGGTTTGGTCCATAAATCCCAAACCAGCGACAATTCTCTATTTACTGTCGTCTCAACGTTTATAGATTTAAACATTTGAATTACCCCTTATCACCCTAATCAAGATCATGATAATAGCAACTACCAACAAAACATGAATAAAACCTCCTATAGTGTAGGAAGTAATCAAGCCCAGCAACCAAAGAATTACCAAAATGATAGCTATTGATGTTAGCATGTTTGTATATATATTATATTTATTCTAATAATAGGCGCCAGTTATAGTACGAAGCTGGAGGGGTTTTTGTTACGGGGGGGATATGTAAAAGGGTTATTTATAGGATTCATCATTACATCATAAAATGAATTCTAAAATAAAATCCCCACCACGTTGAACCGTAGTGAGGAGATGAAACAACCGCAACTTCAATCAATCGCGCCCGAAATGGAATTGGTCGCCTTATCGCCAATATCATGTCGCATCTGCTTGCCATTGAAATGGATTTCGTTGGCAGCAGCATAAGCACGTTTCTTAGCTATATGAAGATTTTCTCCCCAAGCAGTGACTCCTAGGACTCGTCCCCCATTGGTACCAAACATCTGGCCCATGCGCTTAGTCCCAGCATGAAAGATTTTGACATTGTCCATTTTGGATACTCGATCGAGCCCCCAAATCAACTGATCGTTACTTTGCCCTTTCGGATACCCCTTTGAGGCAAGCACGATGCAGACCGAGGCACCCGGAAACCAGTCCAATTTAACATGGCTGGAACCGCCGTCCGACGAGCATGCATATAGAACTTCAAACAGATCGGAGCCAAGCCTGGACAGATATGCTTGAGCTTCCGGATCACCAAAGCGGGCATTAAATTCGAGAACCTTCAAACCCTTGTCCGTGAGCATAACCCCTGGATAGAGTAAACCTCGATAATCGATACCTTCTGTTACGCATCCATCATGCCAGTGTGCAATTATATCCTCATTGATTTTCTTGAGTAGCCCATTGTGAACAAATGGCGTGGGAAAATATGCACCCATACCGCCTGTCATGGGACCTTGATCACCATCAAGAAAATGCTTATGATCTTGAGAAGTCGGAAATAGATACACGTTCCTCGCGTTGCAAAGAATGTGAAGTGAGATCTCTGTTCCAACAAGCCGTTCCTGTATAAGAATTGGAGAGTCCGGCTTATTCGCAAACTTAGCATCAATCATCTCAATGGCCTCCTCAATGAAATCTGGTAAACTCACACCCTTGCCCCTACATAATCCATCAGATTTAATGACACATCGCCCACCAAGTTTTTCAACGTAATGTTTTGCAGGTTCTGGGTCGCTAAACACTTCCCCATTTGGCGATGGAATACCATAACGCTTCATGAAGTTGTGAGAATAAACCTTGGATGACTCAAGTTGTGCAGCCTTCTGATTTGGTCCGAATATGGCAAACTTTTTCCTTGCAAAGAGATCCGCAATACCGATTGCAAGCGGATCGTCAGGACCGACAACAGTCAGTGTTGGTTTCTTCTCACAAGCAAAGCTAAAAAGTCGTGGCAAATCTGTGACCTTAATACCAACGCATTGCACGGAATTGCCGTTCTTCAGTCGCTCTTGTGCTATACCAGGATTACCTGGAGCACACCACAGTTCCGTAACTTGTGGTGATTGTGCCAATGACCACACTAACGCATGTTCCCTACCACCTCCGCCAATAACCAGTACAGTGCTCATAATTTTATTTCCTTTCGAAGAACATTCACCATTGACTATACTGATTTTTAGCAAAAAAACAACCGATAGAAAACTTACTCCACCAATGTAATCCTTGGCCACCTTTCCTTCCACTTCTTTTTTTCCATCCTTTCTTTGATTACATCTATCCTATCTTTAAAAACTGGACTCGGTCTTACAATAAAATTTACAAGGTCACTTATCCCATGTGGGGCAACTAAGACCAAGTTGCCATTTTTATCCATGCTCACACCTACCGCAGTAGCTGTCTCTGGCCACTTTGAAATTGCATCTTCAGTTGATGTATATGGAGATAAACCATTCCACTTATTTGCATAGAATTCGTTTACAACTTCCCATTCAATTCCAGTCTCCTCTTGAAGCTTGGTAGACAATTTTTTATCCGCCTCCTCGTCATTACCGTTTGGATCAAAATATACCAAATCGATGTCAGTAATATCGGCAGTTGTATTCTCAATCCCTGACAAATGATTCCATATTTTACTTCTCACAAAGCCAGCACCGATAACCCAATCGGGTAAATTTAGTGTAGAAGCAATTGTAATAATTTTCATCATCCATTCGTCTTGTTTTATTAAATTGTGTATGTCTTGTTCGGTCATAAATATACGCTTTCTATTATATCAAACCTATAAATTTAATCCTTGCATTTTCTACATCAAAATGTAACATTACTTTTAGACACCTTGAGTGAGGTGTGCATTAGCAAAAATACGAAAAAACTAACCAAAAAGGAGGAGCTATGGCTCACATCCCTCAGTCAGTACTTGAAAAACAAGCAGTTATCGAAGGCCTCAGTCTGCGTGGTCGTGGAAAAGTTCGCGAATCGTATGACCTGCTCGGGCATCCAAACGAAATGCTAGTGGTGGCATCAAACCGCTGTAGCATCTTCGATTTTGTTTTACCAGCCTTGGTCCGCCTTAAAGGAGAAATCCTGACGGCGATGAACCACTTTTGGGTGACGAATGTCATCGGTGAAATCTTTGAAACCGACCTCGTCGCCTGCGGATCCGGCGTGGATCTGTTTCTGCCAGAGGGTCTGCGTGGTAATGCGGAACTTCAGAAGCAAGCCACGGTGGTGAGAATTCTCCCCGCTCCAGACGTTGAGGACGTCGTACGTTTTATCCTCACTGGAGGTGGTTGGGAAAGCTACAAGGCAACGCAAAGCATCTGTGGGCATCGCTTTCCGAATGGCCTCAGTGATGGAAGCAGGCTTCCATTTCCAGTTTACACCCCAACAACGAAAGCGGCCGTCGGTCATGATGAACACATCACTGCCGACAGTGTCGCCGAACGTTATGGTGTAAAACGCGAAAGGATGTCTCTGCAGGTAGCTGGGCTTATCGCAAGTTACGCTGCCAGTCGTGGAATTATTCTCGCAGACACCAAGTTTGAGTTCAGTCTGAGCAATGGGAAGTTGATTTTGGCGGATGAAAAAGGAACCCCGGACTCGAGCCGATTCGTCGACAAGGCGACCTGGGAAAAACTCGCGTCAAAGGGCAAGTTTCCGCCCTCACTCGACAAACAATACATTCGTGATTGGGGCATCAAAGCAGGGGTCAAAATACGAGATCCCCGTAAAGCTGAGGATCTAGCCTTTGTTGACTCGCTTGAAGTGCCGGAACGAGTCACAGATATGACCACCAGCATTTACCGCTATGTCTTCTGGAGGCTGACCGGCAAGCAAATCGAGTATTATCAGCGTGACATCTTGGGAATCGCCATGCAGACACCCACACGACGCAAGATCCATGTCGTGGTCGGAAGCGAAAGCGACTTACCGCAAATTGTCAGGGGGGTTGATTCCATGCGAGTTGTTGCTGACGTGGGTGTAAGCGCCATCAGTTGTCATCGCAACCCGGATGAACTGCGACGTTTCGTTCGTGATGAACTAACCACGACTGATGTAGTCATCGCCGGCGCTGGGAAAGCTGCAGCATTACCTGGAATTATCAAGAGCTACTTGTGCGAACTCGGCAGCCATGTGCCAGTCATTGGTGTTGCCCTTGATTCTGAAAACAGGAAGGACAATGATGCAGCAATATATTCGATTGAATGCTTGCCAGGGCAACCTGTCGAACTTGATGCCGACGGCAATGCCTATTTCGGCCCAATCGGTTTCATGAAGGCTTGTAGTGCCGCTTCGTGGGATGAGTTCCTCCCGAAGGCAGTCGAACACAAACCTGCGAAAATCCATATCGAGGGGCAACTTGGGCGGTCTTATCCCCACTAAGAACCAGAACCGTTCCTGATACTAATCACTTGCAACAATCCAGCGTATGAAAATACGCTGGTATTTTATTTTCATAATAAATTTACTCCCATTAAATTTGCCAAAATTAATAATTCATGATATTTTGCTAAGCAGTCTGAACCTTACCAACCAAGGCACCACTATGTTTATCGAATCCATCGACCGCTGGCTACTTACTAACGTTTTTCAGAAGTTCTCCAACTGGTTTCAAAGACTTACTGGCAAAGACAACTTCTTTCTTGCTAATGTCTGCATATTCATGGAACTGACTTGCAGCATAATCCGATCGATTTATATAAAGAAAGATGTTCGCTTCATTGTGATCACTTCTGATTTCGTGTTCGCTATTATATTTTTTTTCACGGTGAAGCTAATAAGAATGCGTCATAAACAAATGTCCATTAAGTCAATGGGAATGAACCCTTTGGCGATAAGCCCAGGAAGTATTTTGATGAGAGTGATTGGTGTAGTTATAGTATTTACTGGGATCATCAAATTCTTTGTGGATTTGAAAATGCATGGAGGTATTCCAACAGATACTCTGATCAAGTTTGTGTTTGAACAGGCTGGATCAGGATTTATGGTATCAGCCTTCTATCTGATAGCTTGCACTCCACTACCACCTCAGAAAGGTAAGATCAGCGAGTGGCTAACTAACTTAGGGGAATCCCTCGCGAACAGAATGTCCCCAGTGCCAGAGCCGGTGTGAGGTGATCGAAGCACAGCGTGCCAGAGCCATCGTCAGGGAGAAATTCCTCACGATGGTTTTATTTTTTATTTATCTTAAATTAATTGTCATTTAGTCTCCCTTCTCGTCTTCCAAATTATAGGAAACATCGGAACGATACATAGATACCACGTAGTTACTCTGATCAGTTTTGAAGTGGTTTCTATTTCAGTTTTCCAATATAGACCTATCCACAAATCTTGTCTTACAAATTTTATTTTCATACTTAAAATAAGTTTCCACCAATAACTGATATAGCCTTATCAGGCGTGATTAATACAACATTACCATCTTTATCAGGAACTCCAAGTGTCAAAACTTCTGATTCAAAAAGTCCAATTTTTCGAGAAGGAAAATTAACAACACCCAAAACCAACTTGCCAATAAGTTCTTCCTTTTTATAGAGTGCGACAATTTGCGCAGAGGAGTTTTTAACACCAATCTCAACACCAAAATCTATCCTAAGTTTATATGCCGGTTTCTTTGCTTCAGGAAAATCATTCACTTCAATTATTTTCCCCACCCGAATATCTATTTTTTTGAAATCTTCAATGGTTGCCATGTTATTTAATTAAGTATTATATATTTACCTTCACTAATTACATCGACCATGCCATCAACAATTTTTAGCGCTGACTGATCATCAAGAGCATAAATCTTCTTAGGTAGTGTCTTAGCGACCTCTCTAATCGTGTCCTCCATACGTATTGGGTAAAATGGAGAATTAAGGTGGGGTAAAAAGTAAAAATCAACATAATTCAATCCATCCATAGGCTTCTCCCCTATATCATCTCCATAAATTATTTGTGACAATCTCAAAGCAAGATCTGGATTAGTCACCATACTGCCTGCACTTGACCCTACATATACTTTTGTCTTAATAAACTCAGGGAGAATATTGATAAGTCCAGATTTATTTATCCACCTCATTAAGTGATAGGTATTACCACCTTCAAAATACAAAATATCCGCTTCTTCCAACTGTGGTCTCCAAATACTTTCTGAAACCGCAGAAATATCCACAATATTTACTGATTTAAAATTTTGTTTATAAATATTATTAAGGTCTTTTATAAACCATTCTTTGTTACCCATTTCAACATTTGAAGCTGTCGGAATAAAAGCAATTATTGTATCATTGAGTTCTTTCCCAACTAAGTCAAAAAGTGCTTTTGAAATTGACTTGTTTGTAAGCCCTGATGAGGTTAGAAGAAATTTCATATTACTTAATTAATAAATTAATAATACTATGTAGAGACGTAACATATTTATCAGGATAATTTTTCATATCAAGAAGAAGATCATCTTTATTAATCCATTTAATTTGCTCGACTTCATCCTCTTGAATAACAAATTGCTCAATGGATCTATCTATCTCACAAAGAAACCACTGACCAAAATATTTTCTTGGCGATACAGAGTGTTGTTTCGGACCTAATTCTAATTTTATACCTGTTACTCCAATTTCTTCCTCAAGTTCTTTATACGCATTTGACTCGTATGTCTCTCCTTCTTCAACAGTTCCGGCAGCAGCAGGTCCCCACTTTCCTGGATCCTTACTTTTTGTAAATTTCCTCTGAGCGATTAGTATTTCACCTTGAGAATTGACCAACCAAATACCAGTACATCTATATGTTTCTTTTAAATAATCCACTTCATCACGATATTTTGTTCCCACTGGAACATCATTATCATCTACGATAACTACCTTCTTTTTCATAAGTCTAATATTATCACATTTTCTTAGCTAAACTCACTATAGTAATTTTCTTTACTTTATCAACATGTTTGTAACCTAAATCTATTTTTGCATCAGAATTCTGTATGTCCCCATACATCAAATTTTCAAAGCCGTTGTCAGTTAAAATATTGTACATTTCCCATTTTGTCTTTATAAAATTAGATACAACAACTGAATTCTGTTTACACCCCAATCTCACTGGTATAACTGTGTTTATTAGGCTTTCTGATCCCTTAGCAACATCATACGCACTAAATGTCGACAGCAAAATTCCGTCTCTCTTTAAGACTCTTTTAATTTCTAATATTGGTTTTATGTATTCATCAAAATGATGGAAAACAAAATTTGAAAAAACTATATCAATTGAACCATCTTCAATTGGCATATTAGCCCCATCAGCCACAACAAATTTTACATTTTTATATTTTTCACTTAAATTATTACCCGCCAACTTAATCATTTTCTGACTATTATCAATTCCAGTAACAGACTTGGCACCCAATTGAGATAAAATCAGAGAGTACCTACCATCTCCACAACCAAAATCAAGAATATCCTTACCTTCTAAACCAATTTTACCAATCAAAGAAAAAACTAGCTCATCCGTCGCAATAAAATCACCTCTATTTTTTGAATAATCATCTGAAAGCTTATC
The DNA here is from genome assembly GCA_964468845.1 of uncultured Candidatus Saccharibacteria bacterium. Taxonomy (GTDB): domain Bacteria; phylum Patescibacteriota; class Minisyncoccia; order Phycocordibacterales; family PALSA-1337; genus CAIOGI01. The sequence continues at coordinate 66,030 of CAYXWP010000001.1, forward strand.
TGAGTATTGCATAAAAATTTTTATTTTTCCCAGTTATCTATTAACTGATTAACAATCTTGGCGTTATTTTCTATAAGATCATGAGTTATTTTTTTATAGTAACCCACAAGTTCTTCAGCTTTATATTTGTTAATGTTAAAATTTAATTGCAATTGAAAATATGGTTCCCTCTTAATTTCATCTTCTATCTTATCTAGATCATAATTATTACGAAAGCTAGATAAACCATACAACTCAATTCCCGACATATTTTTCAATAAATTAAATAGGTTACCACTCCAGGAATCTGATTTAATGATGAATACAAAATATACTTCATCTCCGTAAGAACCTATTTCACAATATTCTGTAGTTAAAGTAGGTATACCTATCTCTATCGGTTTATCACTTTTATCATAATTCCCTTTAGTTATTTCCTCAAAAGTCACGACGCCAGAACTTTCCAATTTATTTTTTATTTCTTTAATTATATCTGCCATAATTTATATTATATATCATCCGTAGCTTCTATTACATTATTAATTAAAATAATATATTAATTCTCTACAAAAACGCACCTGTAGCCGGAGCTACAGGTGCGAGTGTTTTTCAAACGAGGAACGATCTTTGTCAGTGGACCGCCAAGGACTTGGCACCGATATCTTTCCGATACTGTGCACCTTCGAAGTCGATGCACTCCACACCGTTGTAAGCGTGATCGAGTGCTTCCTGTAGCGTTGCACCGATGCCGGTGACACCGAGGACACGTCCGCCAGATGTGACGAGATGGCTATCAGTTTGCTTGGTACCTGCATGGAACACGACGACGCCAGGAAGAATCTCGGCGTTATCGATGCCTGTGATCGGCAGACCTTTTTTGTAGTTAGGCGATGGGTAGCCACCGGACGCCATTACAATGCAGGCAGCGAAGCCCGGATTCCACTCGACGTTGATCTCATGGAGTCGTCCTTCGACGCACGCCTCCAAGATGTCGAGCAGATCTGTTTTCAAGAGACACATGTAAACCTGTGTCTCCGGATCGCCGAATCGCGCATTGAACTCGAGGACCATGGGTCCCGCTTCTGGCATCTTGAGTCCGGGATAAAGCAAACCGACGAACGGCGAGCCTTTTTCGCGGAGCCCGCTAAGAATTGGGCCGATGATCTGTTCACTCACCGCATTGTGGTCTTTGAACCACGGGACCGGAGCAATCGTACCCATGCCACCGGTGTTCGAACCATCGTCGCCATCGAATGCCGGCTTATGATCCTGCGCTGACGGAAACAGCTTGAACGACTTGCCATCGCAGAACGCATGGATAGACACTTCCTGTCCGCCTACATATTCTTCGATGATGACCTCATCGCCAGCGCTTCCATGAAGGTGCTTCACCATGACCTCGTCGAGAGCCTGTTCAGCTTCGGTAAAATCACGGCAGACGTACGCTCCTTTTCCGAGAGCGAGACCTGATGCCTTCACGACAATCGGTAGTCCAAAGTACGTAGCAAAATGCCTGCGCACGTCCTCGAGGACTTGAGTGTGGTCCGTGTAAACATCGAACAATGCTGTCGGCACGCCGCAATCTTTCATGAGACGTTTCGAGAACACCTTCGATGCCTCGATTTGAGCCGCTGCCTTGGTGGGACCGAAGATGCGAAGGCCTTTTGCCTGAAATGCATCCACGATGCCGAGTGCGAGCGGATCGTCTTGGCCGACGATAGTGAATTCGATCCCTTCCTTGAGTGCGAAGGCTAAGAGGCCGTCAACGTCCGTAGCTTTCACTGGAACGTTTTCTGCGATCTGAGCCGTGCCAGCATTACCTGGAGCGACGAAGAGTTTGCCGAGTCGGGGGGATTGGCGAAGTTTCCACGCAATTGCGTGTTCACGGCCGCCACCTCCGACCAGTAGGACTTTCATTTGGTTCATGATCTTGTCTCCTTTTTTTGTGAGAGGTTCAGGTGAGTACTTTAAGCCGTACCCTTAGCTTGCCGAAGTACATCGACTCTGGAGCAATATTAGCCGACAATTGACATAAAATCAAATTTGTTGAGCTACTGTAGGTCGAACCAAATTGTATAAACCATACGTCCTTTTTTTTATAATCAGTAACCCTTTGGAGGCGACGCTTTTTCTCCAAGATAAATAAGATCTAGAGATATAATTTCTTGGTATATATTATTAACTAGATCACCTAAAATTTGCTTCTCTTTTTCTGTTTTTGTCATAAGAATGTAGTCTAAAGCCTTATCAAAATCATTATTATATTTTTGATTAATGTCCTTCCAATGTATCCCTTTGAGAATAGCTCCTGCATTTTGATCATATGAAATAACCCCAATTTTCAGCAAAAAAGCGATTGACGGGTAGCCCAAATCACCTATCCAATATGAGCTATTATCATTAGACATAATAGCTTTCTTACTCGAATCGTAAATGACATCGTAATGTTTATTTCTACTAGACGAATATACTTTAGCTGAATTACCGTCAATCTCTACTCTGCTATCTGCTACGGCACCCAATGCTTCATAAATTTTGATTACGTGAGGATATTTCCATTTCATACACTATTTGATTATAGACTGTTTAGTTCCTTCATTATTTCAGGAAGTTCTACATAGCCATCAGTCTCTGAAATATGACCTGCATTGTGCATCACCACTACCTTTGACCCGAGCTCGCTGAACTTCTGTTTATTTATTTCAAAAGCACCGAACGGATCATTATCGGAAATGATTAAGGTTGATTTTGGCAAAACCTTTCTTATTTTTTCTATGTCTATGGGTGTATGTATCCAAGGACTGGCGATCCTCTCAGTTTCCTCATCCTCCAAGTTTTCCAAATTAAACCAACCTGCCACGAATATAGCTCCCCCAACCTTTACATTGACTGTTTCTAAATATCGCAAAATAGCCTGACATCCAATACTGTGACCAATAAAATATGTGTTCCTGTCAGGAGTGCCTGCAACTTCTGTGAGTTTGCTAACCCATTTCCCTATTTCCGGAACATCCATGTCAGGCATTTCGGGTACGAGAACTTCAGAACCAAGCTTCTCTAGCTCGACTCTGAGCCATGGCCTCCAATCACCCTCTGCTCCAGACATCCATTGATGGACTATAATTACTTTTTTCATATATATTTGTTAAATTGTAACACGATCATTCATTTTTGATTCTCTTCATTATCCCAAATGGGTATGGTCGTTGTAAATCCAAAGTCTCCAACTATCCTCCTGTCCAAAACTTGATTGGTAACGGATAACCGTAATGCCAGTATTTTCCGTATGTGCGCTCTTTTGAAATTTAAAGAATATTTCTTCAGACAGTGAATCACCGACAAGTATCCGGGCAATCAATGTACGCAAGAAAAATCCATGAGTAATTACAACAATTGATTGTTCTGATTTGTCCTGCAGAAATTTAAGTGCCTTATCAGCGCGTTTTAAAATATCATCAAAATTTTCTCCGTCAGAAATACGCATGCCTGAGATATATAAACTCTTCTCCCATTCATTCCAAATATCATTTGCCACCTTATCCTCATGAGGTTTACCATTTATAGAAGTTGGCTTCACCCTTTCGACAAATAGATTTGAAAATTCATACGTTTTCCCAGTAGCTTTAGCAATAAAGTCGGCAGTTTCTTTCGCCCTTTCTAATGGACTTGTGATTAAGACATCGAATCGTAATTTAGCTATTCTCTTTGCTATAGACTCTGCTTGTTTTTTGCCAAGCATGCTAAGTGGAGAATCGGGAGATTGGAATACAGAAGTAGCATTATGTTCGCTCTGTCCGTGACGAATAAAATAAACTATCTTTTTGATATTTTTATCAAGTTTGACATTCATATATTTTCCAAAGGATACACATCCAAAGCTACTTCTTCATACGGATGGACACTTTTAATTGCTTCAATTACATCAGTCAGTTTTTCTCTAGAACAAACCACCTCTATTCTTTCCTCTACAACTTCCTCAAATTTTCCAACTTCACCTATATATGGATTAGCCTCTTGTTCTGGTCTGAACCTTCCGACACCCTTTGACGAGAAAGTGCAGTAACTATAATTACCAATTTTGCCTGCACCAGCCTTGCCCATAGCTTCACGAACTATATCTGTGTGAGTTTCTGGCACAAAGACTATAATTTTTACGTTATTTGAATTCATATTTAAAATTCCTTTTCATCTCCCTCATTCATAATAATAAATTCAATACCATTCTCAGACAGAACCTTCTCAGGTACTTTATGTGAAGCTCCAATACGATCTTTCTGAAGCATTCCATCATGAACAGGAAAAACTTTCTTAGGCTTTACTGTTAATGCATACCGAATAGCATCAGAAACCCTACACCAAGGGCCAGCGACAGGTAGCGCAAGAATATCAATTTCTTTTTTAGGATTGCAATATGAATCTCCTGGATAAAAGAATTTATTATCAATAAAATAACCTGTGTTTTGCACTTGTCCATAGTTCTCAAAAATTTCTTCATGTTTGCAATCAAATGCTTCTATACTTATATCTTTTATCATTCTCTCATTTCTGTCCCCAATAATTGAATACTTGATTCCAACCTCATCCAGTTTCTTTCCGACACCTAAATTAGTAATGATTTCGACTTGAGGATTATTTTTCAAAATTTCCTTCACTGAATCTATGTGCAAATGATCAAGATGCTCATGAGTAATTAGCACAATATCGATACCGCTAAGATTATTTTGCTCTGTTGAATATGCACCCGGATCAGTGAGTATTGTCAGGTTATCTAATTTTATGAGAAGGCAACAATGCCCTATTTTCTTTATTTTCATACAACATATGATATCACAACACCCCCTTTTTCAGCTTGGCCATAATATCAATCATTTCATTCTCATTTCCGTGAAGTTTTCGGAGACAAGGATAATTCAAAAGTATCATGATCTTTCTCAAACTTGATACGAAAATTTTCAAAAAAATCATCCTGGCCAAGAAGAATATCTACCGATGGACTATCGGTAAATGCTACAGTGGTTAGTATTGGTGTATCAAAGTGTTTCACTTTCACATTGACAGTAGAGATAAATGACACGACAGAAGTATTGCCAATACCCAAAAATTCTTTTTTCTTTGCATCTGAAAGATCTATATTTAATACCTTAGCATATTCAATATTCATAAGTGTAGTATCTGCACCAGAATCGATTAAACCAAGCACATTCAGTTTTTCATTTTTCCCGATAAGCTCAAGTTCAACCATTGGACGCTTTGTGAGCTTCCCTTTTGTGTTTATTGAGATTGTGGTTGTATATTGATACTTCATTAACGAGAAGTCGGGGCATATCCCACATCTGGTGGTAATACACGCATGAACACTGCTTTCGCCTGCCCAACTTTTTTCTTCAGACTCACAAGTGATTCTGAAACTGCTAGGAGTTTTTTGTAATCCAGAGACAAAGCCACCCATTTATTCTCATGAGCTCTAGTAAGAAGGCTTAAATTGGGAGCTTTTACTAATTCCATACCCACATTCTATACTTATCAAATAGTTTTGCAAGGAAAACAAAAATTCGATTATACCCCTATTCTTCCCTCCACCGCCTCCTCCAATTTTTTAATATCCAACTTCTTCATCTGGAGAAATGCCTTTGTGATTCTTTCAATTTTCCCCTTATCTCCACTTCTCATACTCTCCTCCAACATTGTCGGTAATATTTGCCATGACACACCATACTTGTCCTTAAGCCATCCACATTGTTCTGATTCAGGCACAGCAGAAAGCTTTTCCCAATAGTAGTCTATCTCCTCTTGAGTATCACAATTAACCATAAATGAAATTGCTTCACTAAAAGAAAAACCGTGCTCAAGTGCACTGTCCATCGCAGCGAACCATTGTCCCTCTAGCCTGAAATCCGTAAACATGATACTACCCTCTTTATCAGGCTCTGCTCCTGCTGGATAGCGTGCAATAGTTCCACGCTTTGTATATTTAAATATAGAGAGATAGAAGTCGGATGCCTCTTCTGCCTTTCCGGACATCTTACCAGTGAACATCAATGAAGGAACAATGGGTGGCCTTTCCTCACCATCAGGATCTGTAAGTATTAATTGCCACGAAAGTCCATACTTATCCTCTATCCAACCATATCTCTCACTAAATGGGTATTTATCAATCGGCATCAAAACCTTTCCTCCCTGAGAAAGCTTTCCCCAGATCTCATCAATTTTCTTTTTTGCATCAGGGTCTTGTGAAGGATCAAAGTTAACCATAAAAGAAATTGAGGGATTCAATTTAAAAATCGGTCCAGCACTTAACGCCTGAAATGTAATTCCCATGATATCAAAATACACAACATCACAATCTCCTGATGGAGTATCGGTCATTACCATTGTATTTGTAATTTTTGAATTAGGAAAAACAGAAGTATAGAAAGTACAAGCTTCCATTGCCTCCTTATCAAACCAAAGATGTGGAATTATTTTTTGCATACGCATAATACGTAGGCATGGGGAGAATACTTACAGAGCAGATTGTTCTTGTGAAAAATGAAGTATTCAATATGCAAAAAAGGCGCCCGATTGCTCGAGCGCCTTGCGTAATTCAGAACATGATTCAAACTGTCAGAAAGTCCACTTCAGATTTCCACCGAAGACAAACTTGTTACCATCGGTGAAGCCATTCGGATCACGACGCCCGCCCGGAACTGCAACCTGATAAATCAAGTTGGGCTAAGTGTGAGTCGTTTCGAAAGCGGAACGTCTAGACTGGCACTAAGCCGGCCGTAAACAAATCCACTGAAGTCGTGCAGTGCGCCCGCAGAGTATGCGGTCGAAAGATCGAGATTGAGCATGTATGGGCGTTTCGCCGCACCGTTACCCAAATCAATGCTCTTGCGCACACCGCCGAAGACGAACCACCCAGGCTTCCAAGCGTCGGCAACTGAACCGAAATACCTGGACCGCACGTATGGCTGAACGAAGGGAAACTTTGGAAAGCTTATCTCTTGCTCGGTGATCCACATGTCATCAGCCGATTGGCCGAGCTCAGCAAGTGCAAAATACGAGGCTGATAGGTCGAGCTTCACTGGACCAAAGTTGTGAGCCCAGCCACCGTACAAATCCCACTCATCGGCGTAGGTTTTTCCGTACTCACGAGCACTCAAACCAGTGGCGTTCCAAGCGCCAAGGTAAAAGTCCTTGTAATCGACCTCGATGATGTTGACCGATATTGGTTTGTCAGAGAAGACAGCACCAATCCGCCCAAGGTATTGCGATTCGACACCCGTCGAAGCAAAGCCTGAAAATTCACTGGGTACGCTGTTCGTGCTCTCCAGTTTGGCTTTGTCCGCATCAGAGGCGAATAGGGTGATCGAGGTAAACAGACAAGTTAGCAGACACAGGGTTCTTTTCATAATTCCATTCCGAATTGTTTGTTTTCAATGTTTTGGCGCCATGCCAAATTCAGCAAATATTATAGCAACTCTATGCGTGTTTGTCAAATCGTAGCCCGGCACATTCAACTCTCAAGTGCACCACCTAGATATAATATGAGGTATATGA
>CAYXWP010000002.1:0-37005 GCA_964468845.1 uncultured Candidatus Saccharibacteria bacterium
GGAATCGTTGTATTTATCTCGACAAGTCTAGGGTCTATAGTTCTAAGTATTAAATATGAAGACAAAACCATGAGTAAACCGATAAGGGCATTATATATCCTCTCTTTTCCTGCTAGTTTTGCTGGGATTGCTTCACTCAACATGATTTCAAAACCGCCGTAGATTATCATTATTACTGCCAGGAAGGCTGAGATTGCTATGGCAAATTTGAAAACATAACCAAGATAATCTTCGAATGGCATTTCTTTTACAACGCGTAGACCATTTTCAGTAACACAACCTGGGGTCCCCTCTATACAAGGTAATGGTTCAAGTAACTTGTATTTATCTTGTGCTTTTGTCGCAAGTGGTACCAAAAGTATCGCCATAAAGATGTATAATAATATTTTTTTCATGTTTAGAATGTTACATTATTTTGTTCCACTAACCCCTTTTTAAAGTTTATTTTCAATGAAGCTCGTGCACCTTGCAATATTTCATTTTCGTTTCTGATATCAACATCAATACTAGAACTTCCATCAGTATCCCCTTTTGTTCTAAGGGTGATGCTTTGGTTTTTTATTAAATCAGGTTGCTCTACATTATTTATAGACCAATTATAATTAAGTGGGCTTGTTCTCGAGTTAAAATTAAAACCAAATGGAACAGCAAAAATGCTTATCTCAGAATTACTTAACGTCACAGCCCTCACTAACGCCTTGTTGAATAATATTCCATATAAAGAACTCATCTCGTAAAATTCTACTGACGGCTCAGAGGGATTGATGCTTAGACGTCCCGTAGCGCCCTCTGTTTGGTCACGATTATATACTTCAACAGAAATTTCAAGAGGTTTTGGTATGATATCAGCCTTTATGCTAACACTTTGCTTGCCATACCCAATTCCCCCATCGATATATTTACCATCCATTCTCCATTTATATATCAAATCACTCGATTTTATTTCATTGACTCCGTTCGTTGAAAGATGAGGGATCGCTACTAGCTTAATTTCATTTTGATAAGTAAAAGAATTTCTTCCTTTGAAAAAAGGAGGAGTATAACCCTTGCTTTCCCAAACTATTTCTACTGATCCGGACTTGATTGTGGTGGTTTTTCTAGTTTCTTTGCCATCGCTTGATTTAACAATGGCTGTTACTTTTACAAATCCTCCAGTTTTTGGAGATGTGATGTGGATTTCTTTTAGTCCTACCCCACTCCCAATTGTCTTGCCATCGGCTTGCCAAACTATAGAAGAAGAATCCAAATCAACTAGGAAGCTCTCAATTGATACAGTAACGTCAACACCCTGAGCAGGCATCTCTGGATTGGTCGTCATATTAATTCCATCTATTGAAGTCTGTACTTGAGCGTTAGAAAAAGAGAATGAAAGAAAAAATGTAATTAAGAAAATTGATATTAAGACTTTTTTCATTTACTTTATTTTAACATACTTAAGCAATATATATGTGCGGACATTTCCCCACTTATGCAGCCATGTCCAGTTCCTCCTCAGTATTATCTTGCATAGGTATTGTTTTTCTTGGTGGTCTAACTCCTGCTTTGCCATTAAAAGGGTTTCTTTGAAGTCTTGGCGGTGTTATACCTTTTGACATAGGTTTTAATAGTGATAATCCAGTTTTATCCTCAGCACGGATTATAAAAAGAATAGCTATTATTCCACCCATAAGTATCGGAAATTCTTGGATACCAGGGATCATCTCTCCTACGAAAGATATCGCAGTCGTTGCTAGCTTACTTCCTGCTAGTATTTTCACTCCCTTTATCCATAAGTAGATAGTTGTAATTATCCAGAATATGGGGCTAACAGCATCACCAACAAAAGGTATAAGTGAAAGAGCATCACAAACAGTTGCAAAAATTATTAGGACAACCGACATACCCATACTTATTCTGTATTGCGTTTTTCCTTCCATAGCTATTATTGTACACCACCTCCCCCTTGTTGTGATGCGTCTAGATCCATTTTTGCTTGTTTGATGGCAAGTACCTGCGCAGGATTTGTTGTAATTATTTGGTCTTCCGTATATGAAGCGACCACCTTTAGAGCAACGTGTTTTAATCCTACGAAGAATATACCCTCACCAACATCCGATTCAAGTAATAGGTATTTTTCTTCATCAGTAAGGTTAAACGTTCTTTGAACATTATCGATAGATGATGGAGATTGTTTAAGAAGTATTTGAATAGAAGAGTTTGTAATAATCGGCAAACCATAAGGAGATTTTAGGAAGTCATCAACGTCCTGAGTGATAGTTGCAAGACCAAGATAGTATTTTCTTCCTCTTTTCGCCAAGCCAAGTAGGAATGAGGCTGTATCTTCTGATTTCATCATCCACCACGCCTCATCAATTACCAATAGACGCTTCTTTAGATTTTTTCTAATAGCGTTCCATATATAATGTGTAACGATATACATTGCTACTGGTTTCAGCTCATCTTCCATATCTCGTAGTGAGAAAACAACAAATTTTTTGTTGATATCTACGTTTGAAGGGCGATTTATAAAACCAGACCATGTTCCTTTTGTATATTTTGTAAGTCTTTCTACTAGTGATTCCGCACCTTCCATTCCAGCGAGCACCAGCTCAAAGTCCGAAAGTAGGGGTGGCTCAACATTTCTAAAATCAGATTCAGGCGAAATATCCTTTAAAGCATATGTTTCAGTAATTGCTCGGTCGATGATTGCGTCTTCTTCTTGAGATAGTCCTCCAAGCATGATTCGGAAGAGACCGACAAGGTTAATGATGTTTGATCGCAATATATCAGCGGCAGACTCATCTTCACGTGGTACAGGAAGATCAAAGGGGTTAATGTGGTGTTCAGAGTTTAGAGAAATATTAAAGTACTTACCCCCCGTCGCCTCTGCCATGTACTCGTATTCCTTTTCTGGATCGATAACTATAACCTCAGTATCAAACATAAGTGTTCGAAGTATTTCCAGTTTTGTACAGTAGGATTTTCCAGATCCAGCCTTGGCAAAAGTCACAGAGTTATAGTTTTCAAGTAGAAATCTATCAAAAAGAACCAAAGATGAATTGTGTCTGTTTATTCCATACAAAATTCCCTTGTCTGATGTGAGGTCAAATGAAACAAACGGGAAAAGACTAGAGAGTGGTGACGAGTTTAGCTTTGAATGAACCATTAATTGATCATCTCCAATTGGTAATACACTCTTATAACCACTTTCCTGTTGGAATAGTGCAGGTTTTACATATACAAGCTTAGATTCAAGTATTGATTTTAATTCAGATTCCATTTTATCTAGCTCTGCAGTATTATCCCCGAAGATAGTCATATACACTCCAACATCAAAAAGTTTTTCCTGTGCCTGCATAAGATTATTTCTCAAGGCCTCAAGGTCTTGGTAAGCAGTATCCAACATTGGATCACGTACCAATCCCTTATCTTCCCTCGTTGATATTTGAGCCTGAACCTCAGCCACCTTTTTTTGGAAATGTCTAAGGATTTTTGCTGTATCTATAGGGTGAATGAAGATTGAAATATTAAAAATTTTATCTAGGTTTATGATAGGGGCGAACCAGCTTTCTGTAAGAAAACGAGGATATGATATAACAAAGAAAGTTCTCGCAACTTTTTCACCTAGATTTATCTCTTTCGGAGTAATTTTCAAAGCAGAAGGCGCAATAACGTCTTTTAGCTCTAACACACCTGCCTCATATATCTCTTGTGGCATTAGAGATACTATTGGTGATTGTTCTTTTTTCCCAAATAATTTTGAAAATATACTCATTTTTTTAATTGATTTACTAGTTTATCTGTATGGGCTTCTCCGTTTCCCCAGGATTAAATATCTTATAATATAATTCTACCACCTCTTCTGTTCCAAGCTCAGCCACACGTATTCCACAACGGACAAGTCCTTGTTCTACTACACCCGTTCTCTGTTCAAGTTGGCTTCGGTATTCTTCGAATTGTTCATTCGCGAGAATCTTTTCTTCTCCTTCTTTTCTCATAAATTTACTAATAGGATTTTTTGAAGTTGTAATTGTAGGAGGACTGTAAGGTATGACGATAAAGAAACTTTTTGTCATAATGCTCGAGTTTTCGACAAAGGTTTTTATGAATTCAATATATTCTCTCGTCTGAATTTTCATTAATTCTGTTGCTTGCTCCTTGTACCTCCCTTCTAGCAGGGCGATATATGGCCTTATATCTAGTCTTTTTGATTGAATAAAAATTTGAACAGAAAAATCTATTGAGTTGAGAAAATTTTGAAATTGAGAAATGATAGCCGCCTGCTCATCTCCTGATTTCAATGCAAAGTTCAGAGATGATGCCAAGACAATTGCTCTCATAGATCCATCCTTTAGAACTACAATACCGTCTCGTATTTCTTGTATTGGAACAAAATCTTGTGTTGTTTTTGTTGCTTGAGCCATATTTATTTTTGATTTTTATCGCTATATATACTCTCTTTTATGTCTAGACTCCAAGTTAAATCTTTTAATTTGCTATCTGAAATCTTTGGAACCATTACTGATGCATATTGTTTTGCCTCCTGAACTGGGTTGTCTGATGGTTTTCTGTCTACTTTTTTCAATATATACAGTTTTGCTGAGGTTGCATATTTGAAAGCCCACTCTACAACGCTTATAAACGGGAAACGTTTATATAGTCTTCCCCATGCAAGCGCAATGGAAAATGACATTATTATAAGTATCGGTATTGCAGCATAAATTAGAGATGGAAGAAGTTGATAGACCAAGAAAGACAAGCCAGCTCCTCCAGCGAGATAAATGAACTGTTTCAAAGTTAGTTGACCAAAGATTTTGTCCTCAACTTCGATGAATTGTGGAACTTGGTATTGCATTCTTTTATTTTATCACACTTCTTACTATATCGACTCCCTATAAGGATCCGTGCCGTAAACTTTTTTCTCTTCAAGCTTTGCGGTTTCAACTTTTCTGACCTCTGTTACCTGCGGACTGCTTACTGGAGTTGTAAGTAGGTGGTCGACAAGTGGGATTGGAGCGTCAGACGAGACAGATTGAGCAACTACCGTCGGAGGATCCTCAATTCCTTTCAATAGTTCATCTCTATTTATGTTTTCTTCTTTATATTGAGGAGATGATGATTGGGGTTCTGTGTTTTCAATTTTGAAATCGCCCGCTTTTTCTACGGAGGAGATCATTTGGTTTAATTGGGCGGGGGTTGGAGCAGATGAAGCAGTGGCTACGGGTGTGATCGTTCCTTGGGCATTTGCTTCTTGTTCGTCTTGTGTTTGGATCTTTCTTAAAGAGTCACGAATACTATCTAAAATTTCAGTGTTTACATCCTTAGCGATTTCTATGGCTTGGTTTCGAGATATTTCCAAAGCTTTTTTTACATTATCAATATAATCATCGGTTGTTTCTAGTCCAAGCATAACTAAAATAGTTTCAGTTTGTAATGCTCCGTTTTGATCGATATGTAGACCATGCTTGTTTGCTATCAATTCAAATTTTGGAGCAAGGTCGGTATTAGTAATTGCCTGCTGAATATTGGCTGGCAGTTCCTTGTACCTATCTTTAATTATTTGTTGGATATCCATGGTGTTTTTTATGGTTTAGGTTTCTCTTCTTTTGGCTTGTCTTTATCAGGTGATTCTTCTTTGTCTGCATCCTTCTTCATTTTTTGAAGCATTTCTAGAAGTTTCTTTTCTTCTGATTTATTTGCCTCTTTTCTAAATGATTCCGCTGCCTCTTTTCTTGCTTTGTTTGTAAAGAATCCTAATTTTGTTTGTTTTTCAAGATTTTCTGCATATTCTTCCTTCTTTTCTTTCAACATCTTTCCTTCAAGATACTTGTCCTTACTTCCTGCAGTCTCTGCGGCTTTTCTGGCTTTATCTTCTGATTGCAATTCTACTAATCTTCTTTTTGCTTTTGACCTCGCTTCATCACTCATTGTTTTATTCTCAGCTAATTTTTCAGCTGCAGCTATATTTTTGTTAAGCGATTCAGTCTCATCATCCCAGGAACTTAATCCGCTAGTGATAGCCACTTGCTTCTCATTATCATTTAGTTTTATTCCTTTGTTTAAGAAGTCTTCTCGTGCCTTTGAATAGTCCTTAAACCTCTTATCATATCCACCCTTTGTCCCTCCAAATGTTGATGAAGCAACTTTTCCAAATGTTTTATTTGCCATTATTGCCAAATTAGGATTTTTTGCTGCCCATCCGCTTGATGCAACGGCACCCTGAAGATTTTTTGCATACCCACCAATTAGATGCTGTCCTGCGAAACTTGCAAAACTACCAACATTTTTTGGTGAATTGTATATCCTATCCTTCAACCCCTTTGTCATATTGTCTGCAAACTTTGTGCCTATTGCTCCGAATTTTATTGCTGCTATTAGTGGAGCATTTATAAATAGAATTGCAATTACGTATTGAATGATAACTCCTGCCAATACCATTTTGGAATCGATGTTAGATAGTGAGCCTTCTTGTATAAATGACAGGAAGCCATCATCACTGATTATTTTAAGTGCAACATACATTAGCAAGAGGTATATTGGCATAAACAAAAGCTGTTGAGTAAGGTATTTAAGCCATACATCAGACACCTCACTTTTTATTTTAGGGAAAATCATTCCAACAAAGTATATTGGAGAGAAAGCCATTAATAACAGCAACATTCCAGTTCTTATAGAAAACGCTACAGCTGCAGCAAGGAAACTTATTGAGGCAAATAGCATAAGAACCACACCGCCGTAAATTGATATTATCATTGCTATCCATACTGTTCCCTCTCCTTTACTTCCAATATTTTTTATATCAGCTGTATCCGGATGATATACTTTTTGGATTTTTAGGCTGGCCATGAATACATTTGATAAGCCACCGTCGTTAAACGAGCTTGCCCAACCTTTTGTTGGTTGTGATAATGCATCTGGAGCTATTGCCCTGTAAAACTGAAGAGATATAAGATTTGATCCATCAATTAAAACTTTTGTAAAGAACAAACTAAAATTTATTAGCAAACCAGCAATAATAATATTCCCTACTAGTTTTTTTAAATTAGACCCTCCAATTCCGAGTATGGTTTCTATTGAGCTGTATAAAAGCATGAATATTATTAACATGCTTGAAATGTTTCTTATTACCACCCAAACACTTTTTATTGCTGGAGTACCATCGTAAATATCCCTAATATTCAAAGTGAGTTTAATTGAAAAGCTTAGTAATATTCCTGTTAATGACAAGATAAAGCCAACAGCTGTTGTAATAATGTTCCCCATCCAAGCTGTAAATTCGGTTGCACATACACCAAAGTTGAAGGTAAAAAGACTACTACACGCCGCCATTGCTGGCTGTGGAGTGAAAGCAACCCCTGCTACAGCCAGGATCATCACTATCAGAAAAATTGTAACAAGAATCTTTTTCATTATTTTATGGGGTGGTTGTTGTGGCTGCGAGATTTCCTGGGAAAGCGATACACTGACTTAGGAAATTATTTGCTCTGGTTCTCAGGTCAATAGTTATTTCTTTATTATATCTTAATGCTCTCCAGTCTTCACTTGCATCTTTTAGTTCAATTGCTGTAATTTTTTGAGGCATATTTGTGGCAAGATTATTTAACTCTGTTAATGTCACAAGTCCTGTCATTGCTTGCTGTATTTGCACTAATTTATTATTTGTTTCTACTGCTTTTGTATAATCATCCTCAACTTTTGAATATATCCCCCGCAAACTCATACTTTTGCCATAGTATGGGCTGTTTTTATAAACATAATAATTTTCATCTGGATAATCTATAAAATTAATATTTGGTGTGGTTACTGCATTGTATAGTTCAACAACTCTTTGTTGTGCCACGTCAGTTTGATAGATTGTTAATGCTGTACTCGAGCCGCTCAACTTGTCGTTGTAGCATGCTGTTGAAGAAGCGAAGGTTTCCATCAGACCATTTATTAAATTAAATGACTTTTCTCTGTTTTCAAGATATGATTTTATATTTTTTATTGACGGTTCAATTAGTTTCTTTATTTCTGCTATCTGCGTCCTTAACATTGAGGATTCTTGCGCAACTAGGCTTGTTCTCATTTGAGTTATGTACGATGAGCCAGAAGAATCTCTTTGACTTGAACCAGCTAGGCCCGTACTACTGATGACCTTTGTAACAAGTGCAGCAAATAGTGCATTAACGATTTCACCCAACTCATCTGCAAGGTTTAGTTGATCTGTACCTGCGCCTAGATGTTTGTCTAGCGATCCGGCAATTACAGATCCAGGAGTTTGAACCTCGCAAACTTTTTTGGTGATACCTTCTCCCGTGCTTGCGTCCCCACCCTCAACTGGCACCTCTTTACATTTCTTCCAAGACAAGAATCCTCTTCCTTGCCCTAGCTCATCCTTTTGCTCAGCTTTTTCTGAAGCAACTTGGAAAGACAAATCACTCTCGGCTTGTAGGTATGCCCCGTAAACATTATTTTGAGGTTCGGTTGTAAGGGAAACAAAAGCTGGCCAACCACCCTGTTTGAAGTCCCCTGCTGTAAAACCATTTATAGAAGCATTTTTGCCTGCATTAATACTATTTTTTATTATAGTGCTTAATGTACAAGCATATCTTTGTTGAACGCGTGGATGATATTTGAATGAAAGAGCAATTTTTAAATCTATACTAAATGGCGAACAAAGCTGAGAAAGTATACCTCCTGTCAGAAACTTGCCCGTAGCTTGGTCTGCTATATCCAGGAAAAATGCTCCTGGGTTTTGAACGAATGATGGGGCACCGTTAAAGCCATTGTTTATCCACTCAACAATACTGTCGGTTATTCTCTGCACAACCATTTTTGCAAGTCCATTTGCTAGTGGGTCGAGAACCATTTCCTTGTAGTTTATGGAGAATGTGGAGACTTCATTTGCTACATTTGCAGCTGTGTCTACTGTGGTTTCAACCAGATTTGTTGAGCTCAATGCTGTGTGTGGTGCGTCAACAACAGGTATTGCCTTTGCCTCCCGTGGAATCAAAAAATATGGAAGAATAATGGCAAGTATTAATGTGGACGATATTATTTTTTTATAAAAAAGTGTTTTCATTTTATTTTGTAAATGTATAACCCCCTTCCGTCGGAATATAGGAAATATTTAATGATAATAGATAATTTCTTATCCCCACCATGGCGATTTGAAGATTCTTGGCTGTATTTTGATACATGGATACAGCCTGGAGCCCTGATACTGGGTCTACCGCTGATTTTTTAAATGATTCAACGATAAATAACGCTTCGTTGATAGCGTTGATTAGATCGAGGTGAAGTGGGCTAAGTGGTTCAGGAGAAGATAGCTTTAATAAAGAATTTATTATGTTTTTATAGCTGGTTGCTATCGGGTCAAGCTCCTTTAGTATGCTAGGGTCTTCCATGATTTGGGAATCTCTGACAATAACCCCCTCATTTCTTGAGTTTGTTGCATTCTTCTTGAATATATTTCCAACATCATTACCGTATTGTTTTGTAGCCGTTGTATCATCAACTAAACTTATTTTAATTTGGTCAATTGTATATGCTTTCGGTGATGTAAAAGTCATACTGCCAATAGTCTTCTCAACCAATTCCTGCTGGCTCAGAGGATCTTTTGCAGAACCCATCTGTCGTAGTTCCATGTATTGAGCAAAGAACTGTCTACTTACAATATCAATTGGCTCAAGCACTTCTTTTTTCTTTGTTAAATCTGTGATTGAACTTGATGTAGAAAGGTCGTTTGCTAGTAGTACTTTTTTCCAGTCGGTATTGTTTTCAAATTGTTGTAAAGTAGGACTTGTCGATGCACTAACCGCTACATCTGCCTTTGTATAGACAACTTGCGCATCTTTGTTTCTGTATTCAGCAAATAGGAAAGCACCACCCACGAGGATGATTGCTATTAGAATCATGAATACATTTATTGTACTTGGTTTTTTAATTGAATACTTCACAGGGCAGTATTTAAAATACCTATGAAATTATACCAATGATTCTAATTATTTCCTACGATTTTTTTCCACATTTTAGGGGATAAGTCCTCAGCACGAGCCATATTAGATATACCCTCCCTTTCCCATACTTTATTCAGGACTTCTTTGGAGATTTTTTCTTCTAAATTCTTTATTACAACCTTTCTTTTGTGAGCAAAAGCTGCTTTTATCACTTCAAAAAAGTATTTCTCATCAATTGGTGGGTTTTCAAAGAATTTTTTTGATATATTTTCAATAACAAGCACGGCAGAATCGACATTTGGTATTGGGCGGAAAAATTTTTTGGGTACAGTGACTAGATATTTAGGTTCCCCATATGCTTTTACAGATAAAGACAGTATGCTTCCCTTTGAATCCGTTATTCTTTTTGCTACTTCTTTTTGAAGCATGACCACGATTCTTTCTGGTTGATTACTAGTCTCTAGAAATTTCCTCATGAATTCCCCAGTGATATAGTATGGAATATTTGCTATTAGTATATATTTTTTTAAATTATTATTGTCATATTCCAAAATATCACCATGAACTAGCTCAAGTTGATTGTTCTTTATTTCATTTGCGAATTTTTCTTGTAGAAATGGAATAGCTCTATCATCTTTTTCAACAGCAATTACGTGCACGCCAGTTTCAAGAAGTTTTGTTGTTAGTGCACCCTTCCCCGGTCCAACTTCAAGAACAATATTTTCCTTGGAAATTTTCCCCGCGTGCACCATTGCCGAAATTACATTTGGCGCATGTAAAAAATTTTGACCAAGGGATTTTTTTGCAACAAAGTTATTTTCCATATTTTTATACTATCAGAAATCGATAAAAATTGCTTTTATACCTCTTGGGGCCTCAACATCCCCTATTGAAGTGATATGTTCGTCACCGATATCAGAAATAAAACTAGAAGGTGTGTTAACTTTTTGTGCACCATATATTGTTCTTAATTGAGCATAACTTAGAAAAACTTTTTTTCTTGCTCTTGTGAGTGCTACATAGAATAGTCTTCGCTCCTCTTCTGATTCTGATTGACTAATTTCTTCCTTCCCAATTCTTTGATGTGGGAAAAGATCTTCTTCAAGCCCGACAATAAATACATAATCAAATTCAAGACCTTTTGATGCATGCACGGTCATTAGTCGAACAGCATTGTTATCTTTTTCAAGCTCATCTTGATCAGTTGCGAGTGCGGCATTTTCAAGGAGTTTTTCGATTGCTTCACCTGCTGGCAAGGAATCATACTGTGTCGCTACGGAGACTAATTCCCTAAGGTTTTCAAGCTTTTCTTGCTCTTCGGATGTTCCATTTTTGTAAGTATTTTCCATACCACTTTCACGAATAATGTACTTGATTAATTGTGAAGGTGTTTCTTTTGTTGCTACGCCTTTTATTCTCTCAAGTAAATCCAAAAATTGAGAAACTTTATTTTTTAAGGCTGGTCCGAGTGTGCTTTCTTGCCCAGTTATGACTTTAAGTATTGTTGCCTTCCCTATTCCCCTTGGCGGAACATTCACAACTCTTACGAGATCATTTGTACTTTCCCTGTTCAAAGAAGCTTTTATAAAAGAAAGTACATCTTTTACTTCTTTTCTTTCAAAAAATCTTACACCAAGAACTTGATATGGGATATTTTTATTTAAAAAAGCTTCTTCAAGAACGCGCGACTGAAAGTTTGCACGATATAGAACAGCAATTTCTCTAGGATCGGCTCCGTTGTCTATAAGTTCCTTTGCTCTGTCAGCCACTACCCGCGCTTCTTCTTGCTCGACATAAGAAATTAGTAGTTCAATCTTCTCCCCTTCCGCATTTTTTGTGAAAAGATTTTTTTCACGGCGCATAATATTTTTTTTAATAACATTATTTGCTGCGGTAAGTATTGTTTGAGTTGAACGATAATTTTCTTCGAGAGTGATTATTTTTGCGTCAACGAAGTCCTTTTCAAAGTTTAATATATTTTCTACATCAGCTCCTCGCCAACTATATATGCAGTTATGAACAGGAATATTATTTGCAATATAATTATGTACCTTATCGATATTAAGATCATAAACACTGCCGTCATATTGTTTCTTTTCGACGCTAATGACTTTTTGTTCTTCTATCCTGTTGTTATTAAATGTATTAATTACCATTCCTTCAATGATATTTCCAGCAGGATGAAAGTATGTCAGTTTTTTACTACCCATGACACTTCTTAAGATGGTAAGACTATTATCAATCGCTTGTATTTTTTTTGCTATCCTTTCTGCTTCCTCGTAATCCAGTCTTGTTATCTCTAGACGCCAATCAACCCCTTTCCCCTTTCTTGGTCTGAAGCCATTTTCAATTAATTTGTCTTTTAGATCAACATTGGTTGTGTTTATGGAAATTCTGCTCATTCCCCATGGGTTCAATAGACTTTTTCGTTTGTCATCAAACATTTTAATCTTAATGTTTATCCTATTTCGCATGGTATTGGAATTTGTCGTTCCTTGGGGAAGATAATGAGGGTAGTTTAAATTTAGTCCAGTTTCAGTAAACAATAAATCAGCACGTGTTTTTGTGTCTATTTTTTTGAATAAATCGTCTATTTGATTTTGAGTGATAACCATTTTTCTTCCATTGGTTTTAAAAACCATACCAGGGATTCCATAGTTTGACGAAAAGAATGCTTCCCAGTATATGGCATCTTCTTTTTTGTTACAGATTTTTAATACCCACATTTTATCTGCATTTTCCTGATTACATCTTACTTGCAATCCAGTCGATTCGATTCCAGATCTGCTTTTACGTACACTTTTTGCCATACCAACTCTAAATCCCTTGTCCCGTCTGTACATTAAATACACATAATATGAGCCATATTCAAGTGAAATACTCCCAAACAAAACATGGTTAGGGGTAAGAGAAATTTCTTCACTTACAGTTTTAATTATGATTATCTCGCCTCTGTATTTTTTTGATAGCACCTTACTAACTTTGGCTTTACATGTATCGCCATGCCCAGCCATAGAGATAACCACATCATTTTTTTTAATTTCTGATATGTTCTTACTTCCAACAGGCGTTGAAATTTTTGTATTTGGTAATAGGCATTGATCCATATCCCCCACCACACAAACATTGTTATGCTGGCCTAGTAATTTTACAATTTCATATTGAACTTGGTTTGTGTCCTGATATTCATCAACATGAATATACTCCCAAATTTTTTGATAGTGATTGCGTATGTCTTCAAACTTTTTCAAAATCCCCGCAGTCTTCAAGAGTAAATCATCAAAATCAAGCGACTTTTCTTTAAAGAGGGTGGCCTCATATTTTTCCCAGACCTGCGCAACAATCTTTTGGAAAAATTCCTTCGCAGAGTTTTTATAGGAAGAGAAAGTAACACCATTACCCTTCTCACGTGAAATGACATTTAGAATAGCCCCGGGTTCATATTGTTTTGGGTCCAAACCAAGCTCCTCGATAGCATCCTTAACTGCTCTTTTCGAATCACCTCGGTCATAAATCGTAAAATGTCTTGGAATTCCGATCAGGGCGCTGTTTTCTTTAATAATATGAACCCCGAGGGCATGGAAGGTGCTTACAAAAGGTCTCTCAGCGAATGATATCGGTATATTTAAGTCCTTGTCCTTTTCGATGAGATCGAATACCCTTTCACGCATTTCTTTTGCAGCTTTATTAGTGAAAGTGATTGCCAGTATCCTTGATGGTTGAATTCCAGATTTAATGAGATTTAAAATTCTATGTGTGATGGTATTTGTCTTCCCTGCACCTGCCCCAGCGAGTATGAGAAGAGGCCCTTTTAGGGTCTCCACCGCTTCTTTTTGTCTCTGATTTAATCTATCGAATGACATGGGAACACTATAGCATGCAAAGCGTAATTTAACGTAAATATTACACAACTTTTTGTGTAATTTTCAACTAGATATTTGACAATTATGCAAAATTGTTGCTCTAAACATCTTTTCCACAGACCCTATTGACTTTAAGTATGGTCTCACGTACGCTAATTAGGTGCCCTTTAAATACAGGCACAAAGATGGCTCAATAAAGCCATTCACCGTATTGATTGAACTACAGAATGTACCCTAAAAAGTACTAACCAGATATTGCCGAGAGACTATTTATGTTATGCAATTTATACAAGAAATACACATTAAGCCTATAAACTTTTTCGCTTTATTTTATAAAGGAATGCTACTTTCCTTTGTCGTTATTATTTCTGTATTTTTCTCTCCAATGACCACAAATGCTGGTCTATTTTCTTTTTTAATGGGAGCAACGGGAGACGAAGTTTCTGCAAAGACAGTTGAACAATCAACAACCTCAACTTCTCAGAATATGCTTGTGCTTGAGGCGGTGGTAAACAGGGATCCTAACTCAAATAGTAGTTCAAACGATGGACCTTTGATGTCTGGAAATGCGTTAGTTGCAGAGATTGGTCCGTCAGGAACAGTTTCAGATATTGAAGAGAAAGCCGCGAATACTCAGATTAGTCTTTATGTCGTACGTGAGGGAGATACTTTAGCAAAAATAGCGGATATGTTTGATGTAAGCGTAAATACTATTATGTGGGCAAACGATGTTAGTAGGAGTTCTTCATTAAGAGAAGGACAAAAGCTTGTCATCCTGCCAATTTCGGGCTTGAAGTACTCGGTTAAGAAGGGCGACACTATAAAAGGTATTGTTACCAGATACAAGACAGATTTGGATGAAGTTCTTCAGTATAATGACCTTACCCTCTCTTCAGTCTTGTCTGTAGGAGATATTATTGTTATTCCAGACGCTGAACCTTTTGTGGCTCCACAATCTCCCGTTAAACGTCTTTCAAAGAAGGTTAATTCAAATTTTGTTCATGATTCAAATGGGCCTTTCTATCCAGGGTATTATATTCGTCCAATAGATGGTGGGTACAAGTCACAAGGTCTTCATGGTTACAATGCCGTTGATATTGCTGTATCAGTCGGAACCCCTATTCGTGCTGCAGCAGAAGGAACAGTTATTGCAAGTGTGACTGGTGGATGGCATGGAGGATATGGTAATTATGTTATCGTGTCACACCCAAATGGCACACAAACCCTATATGCTCACAACTCAAAGAATTTTGTAAGTGTAGGATCTCGTGTTCAGCAAGGACAAATGATTGCAAAGGTTGGTTCCACAGGAAATTCAACTGGCCCACATGTCCACTTTGAGATAAGAGGTGCAAAGAATACTTTCTAGTGAAGATTTTATTTTAGCGCCTGTACTGAAGAGCTTCGAGTAGATGGCTCTTTTTTATTGTGCTCGATCCATCCAAATCGGCAATTGTCTGGGAAAGCTTGATTACTTTATGATATGCACGTGCAGACAGGCCGAGTTTTTCCGATGAAACTTTTAGTAAATCACTGACTTCTTTGCTTAGAGTAATTAGTTTTTCTATGTCAGAGACTGACATTTCACTGTTTAGCTTTTTATTTTCAATTCCATTTTCTATAAACCGATTTTTTTGTACATTCCGTGCGACTGTTACCCTCTTCACTACTGCATTCGATTCTTTATTTTTTGATATTTTTTCAGACAATTTATCATAATTAATTTTTGATACGGATACCCAGATATCTATTCTATCCATAATTGGACCAGAAATGCGCTTATTGTAGTTGCGGACTTCGTGTTCTTTGCATACACATTTTATATTGTTTTGACCATATCCACATGGACACGGATTCATTGATGCAATGAGAATGAATTGTGCTGGAAAATTTAGTTTTCCTTTTGCTCTTGAGATTGTGATACTTCGATCTTCTAACGGTTGTCGGAGTGATTCGATCACTTCCCTATCAAATTCGGGAAACTCATCTAGAAAAAGTATTCCCCTGTGCGCTAAGGTAATTTCTCCTGGTTTTGGGAATGACCCTCCTCCTACAATGGAAATATATGAGGATGTATGATGAGGCGATCTAAATGGGGGCCTTGTGATGAATGGGCGATCTAGTATTTTTGCAACAGAGTGTATGCTCGTTACTTCAAGTACCTCATCTTCGTTTAGCGGAGGAAGAATTGTTTGCATTGCCCTTGCAAGCATTGTCTTCCCCGTTCCTGGAGGGCCGTATAGACAGATATTATGTCCTCCTGTAGCCGCTATTTCTAATGCCCTTTTTGCACTTTCCTGACCTCGAATACAGTCAAAATTAATTTCAAATTCTTCATCCTGCACCTTCATATCACTTTTGGCCTGCGGAGGTATTTTATTATTTAGAGTAGAGGCTAGGTGGTTAATTATTTGTTTTAAATTTTTTACTGGGAATATTTTGATACCAACAACCAATGCCGCTTCTTCTGCGTTATCTGCAGGAACATATATTTCCTTGAATCCATGTTTTTTTGCCCCATTTACTAATGGAAGCACCCCGCTCACTCTTCGCACATCCCCTTCAAGCGAGAGTTCTCCAAGAAAAATTTTTCCACTTGAATCAAAATCAATGTTCTTACTTGCACATAGGTATGCTAAAGATATTCCCAGATCAAAAGATGGCCCCTCCTTCCTCATATCAGCTGGCGCAAGAGAAATAACCACCTTTTGATTCTTTTGTTTAGGAGAAGTATACCCAGTATTTTTTATCGCTGCGGATACTCTGTCTTTCGATTCTCCAACAGCTTTGTCCCCAAGTCCAACAATCATAAAGGAATGTAATCCATTCGATATATCAACTTCTATACTGATAATGTGTGTATTTAAGCCAGAAAGTTGGGCGCTAAATGTTTTTGATATGCTCATATGCAAAATATACAACTTTATTATTAAGAAGTTCTAAAGAAGTTATTAAGAAATGCTCAAGGTTAAAGTCGAGTTGAATCGTGTCATAAAACAAAAAAAGTAGATAATCTACTTTTTCATGTTGCTCATTGATGTTCTTGCTGATGGATTTGCTTCCAACCTTTCCTTTTCTATCGGTTGACCAGACTTCTCACAAATTCCATAGGTTCCATTTTCAATTCTCTCTAAGGCTGCTTTAACTTCGTTGAGTTGTGGTTCTAATTGATTAAGAATAGCTTTATTATCCTCAAGCTCCTCAAATTTGTCGGCGACTTCGTTTTCGTCTGCTGGGTCAACCTCTATATCGGTTGTTGTTGCTTCCCAATCGTTTGAGTTATTAGGGTTTTTCCTACTTATTGTGGCAAGCTCTTCCTCAAGTAAGGTTTTTTCCTCCTCTAGCTTATTTTTGAAATATGTTAAATCTTTTTTATCCATATATTAATACTATCTTATATATGGCTGTTTTTCAAGCTTCTCAATTATGCTCTTAAGTACAGGCTTTGATGTAGTAATAACAAGGGTATCTTTGTCGATAAATGAATAAAGCAATAAAGTTTCTTTGCCCTCAGTTATAAACTCTCTTACATCTCGATTTAGAACTACTCTATCTTCAAACTTACCTTTAACTGAAAAATATGTAGCAATCGTACTTGAGCCAGTTCTGCTCAATGTTCTTATTTTTTCTTTATAGTTTAATAGAGTTGCAAATTCATCAGGCATAGTTGTTTCCCATCTCAAAATACCAGCAAATGCATTTTGAAAGAAGTTGGTTTTTAAAATAATATATGGAACTTTTTCAGCTTCTTGACCGTAAACTCCGAACATCCAATTATTCAATAATGATCTTTTAAATATTTCTGGTGCAGAATATCCTAATATTTCTATGAAATCAGGTCCAGTTACACGTAGTGTTGTTGATGATACCGCCTGAGTGAAAATATATTCGGTGGTTTTTTGATCACCAATATTTTCGCTTGTTATAAGGTTCTGTATTTTTTGAGCAAAAGCATCCATCTTAAGACTGCCAACCGGAATAATCTTTTGTGACTCTGGATTGAGAATGCTTGGAATTTTCGTTGTTGTGGGTGTGGGAGGTGTTACGGCCAATGGACTTCTCTGATATAGATAATAACCACCACCAAGACCACTGCCTATAAATATTACGCTAAGCAAAAGCATAAAAAGTTTACGACTAAAATTTCTTGGACTTTTTTCTTCCTCAACTTTAATCGGTGTTTCTGTCTCAAAATTTTGTCCTGTATATATAGTCTGTTTGGGGATAGAACTATAATTCTCTGGTTCTGGTTCTGGTTCTGGTTCTGGTTCTGGTTCTGGTATTGGTGCTGGCTCTGGGGCAGGTGGAGTTATTGGTGTTGGTATAGCCGCATTTTCTTTTTCCATTCTCGCAATATTTTCTGGATTAAATCCCGTTTCCACCATTGCTGGGCCTACAATGCTTGTCGCGACAGGCTCGTTATTATTTACAACGGGTGTTTCTATCGGTTTGGGCACTTCAGGAACCACCACATTTTTTATTTCCGGAGCTACAGGAGCGACAGGAGTCACATCCTTTTTCTTAATATCCACACTCTCGACTTTAGGTTTCTCTACGGGAATTAATGGCTCTATATAGGTAGGATTTTCTAATGGATTAGTTCCAGTTAGATCTGCTATCGCTATTTTACTATTACGAATCATTACAGATGGTCGAACTTGTCTTTGTGGAGGTGGGTTTCTTCTCTGTTGCTCAGCAATTGCCATCGACGCAGTAGAAGTTCCCCTTTTTGCTAACAACTCAGCCATATCGCTTTCATATGTGCGAATTGCTTTTTGCAAAACTACTTTTGGTTTTGTTTCTGGATCAGCTTGATTATCAAGCATGTGTAGCGGATGCTCTTCTGAAGTTGGAAGACCAGTTTTTGCTGGAGGTTCTGGAACCAATGAGTTTTGTTGAATTGGTTTGTCTTCGTTCATCATTATAATAATAACAAGAAAATCACCTAACTACTATTCTTGTTGGTTATAACTATTTCTTCTTTATGAAACTAGGATCAACTTGTTTAATTGAAAGGCTGATACGTCCACGTTCATCGATTTCTCTCACAATAACGGGAACACGCATTCCTTCTTTTATATAATCTGAAACTCGGTCTATTCTAAATGTGGCGATTTCTGAAACATGAACTAAGCCTTCAGTATTTCCTGCAATTCTTACGAATGCACCAAAGTCTGTAACCTTTGTTACTTCCCCTTCGAATTTCTCGCCTGCTTTGTATTCCCGGGTCATATTATAAATAACATCTTTTGCTTTTTGTGCAGTGCCATTTTTTCCTGTAATAAATATTGAGCCATCGTCCTCTATTGTAATATCTTCAACTCCAGTCTTCTCCTTGATTTCTTTTATTGTCTTACCACCTGTCCCAATAACAAGTCCAATCTGATCTTGCTTTACTCTTGTTGTTACTATTTCAGGCGCATTTGGTGAAATTTTCTCACGAGGCTTTGCAATTTCTTTTTCAATTAAATCTAGAATTTGAAGGCGAGCAACTTTTGCTTTTTCGAATGCTTCCTTAAGTATTTCAAGTGGGATGCCCGCAACCTTCACATCCATTTGTATTGCTGTTATTCCCTGTCTTGTTCCTGCAACTTTGAAATCCATATCGCCATGATGATCTTCTGGCCCTTGAATATCTGTCAAAACTTTGTATTCATAATTTTTCTTTCCAAAAAGTTTACCCATCATTCCTGGCTTTGCTTCGCGCATCATAAGCCCAGATGCTATTCCTGCTACAGGTGCCTTTATTGGAATTCCTCCATCCATAAGTGCCAATGTAGAACCACAGACAGATCCCATTGATGTTGATCCATTCGAAGAAAACGCTTCAGACACAATACGAATTGTGTATGGGAATACATCCTTTGCTGGGATAATTGGAAGAAGGGCCTTTTCAGCGAGTGCTCCATGCCCGATCATTCTACGATTTGTTCCGCCGACTCTCCCTGTTTCTCCAGTTGAAAATGGTGGGAAATTGTAATGATGCATGAAGCGCTTTCCATCCCCTCCCTTTTTTGATTCTTCCATACCGTCAATTTCCTGTGCGTCTCCTGGGCCTCCTAGTGTAAGTACTGACATGACATGTGTTGCTCCTCTATAAAATATTCCAGAGCCATGAAGGATTGGAGAGACACCACCAGCCTTTACAAAAAGTGGACGTATTTCATCTAAACTTCTTCCGTCAGCACGCTTTTCGTTTTCAATTGCCTCCTTGTGTAGCAAAACATTTATTTCTTCATCAAGCAATTCTTGTGCAAGAACTAGATTGCCTTCTGGTAGTTTTTCTGAGAAAAGTTTTGTCCAAATATTTCCAATTTCGGCCATTTTTTCTTTTCCAGGTCCACTAAATACATAGGATGAAAGTTTTGGTTTTATTTCCGCATCAAAAAGTTCTTTTGCTCCTGCTGTAAGCTCGGGCTTTGGAATTATTTTTTTAACAATATTTCTCTCTTTTGAAATTTCAGCAATTATCATTTCTTGCCATTTCTGTATTTTGTCCATTTCCTCGCTAGCTTTCGCAAGTGCAGAGTTTACATCATCTTCACCTACTTCTTTGCCACCAACTTCAATCATGTTTATTAGACCATCTTTACCGCAAGCGACAAGGTCAAAAGATATACCAGCTTCTTCGCGCTGTTTGTAATTTGGATTTATATGAAAACCCTCATTTTTTGCAATACGAATTGCAGAAGCAGGTCCATTCCAAGGAATATCTGATGTTCCAAGTGCAAGTGATGCTGCGATTACAGAAACGATATCAGGATCATCTTCGTCAATAGAAAGTACAGTCAATACAACTTGTACTTCAAAACGAATATGCTGTTCAAAGAGTGGACGAATAGTTCTATCCACAATTCTTCCAGAAAGAATAGCTTCATCACTTGGCCTTCCCTCTCTTCGGATAAATCTACTTCCTAATATTTTCCCTGAAGCATAGAATCTTTCTTCATAGTCAACAGTAAGAGGAAAAAAGTCTCCTTTCTTTTCTTCCTTACCCATTACGGCAGTTGCGAGTACAACTGTGTTCCCATACCTCATCATCACCGAGCCATTAGCTTGTTCTGCTAAATCATTAAACTCTGCTATGAGTGTCTTACCACCGACCTCAAGGGTGTATTGTTTGGATTTCATATGTATAGTTTAACAGAATGTGGAGTGGGATGCACTTGTTATAAAAAGTTAACCCCGTCGATTGCTCGAGCGGGGTTGAAGTTTTACGCTTCTGCTAGTTGGCAGACTTCATAAGCGTTTGGCAGACCTACTGCCGTAAGACCCTTTCTCTAACCTCTCCGTAGAAACTTCGAGGAAGGGAGATTCCGTCTTTGACGCACCCATTGTTAAATTTGCTGATGCTGTAGTTTTTGCTGGTCTTCCAGATTTCAGCAAGGGGTGTAGTGCGAACATTTGGGTGAACCACGAAGTCAGGTGTGTCGTTGCCAGGACAGCGCCACACCTCTCCGTCATAATGGACGTATAGTCCATGCGTGAGTTGATTGCATGGTGCAACCCCGATGTAGGGATGAGGCCCTTCATCTTTGAACTGTTCAAGACTCATCACACCTCGCTTTATCGCCCAGGTATAGATTTCCACAGCGAGGTCCTTGTAATCCCTTTCAAACTTCTCGTCCCTCGCTCTTTTTATACCGCAATGCCCTTTTCCTGAATCCATTGTCGGCGGGAGATAGACAGGGATATTTCTTTCGGCTCCCCATTTATATATCTCTCCAACACTTGCAACGTTTTGGAAGGTGACAGGACTTGAGATGATGGCAATGCGAGGTTTTTCCAAGTCGGCATTCATACCAGCTCCAGCTAGGCGTTCTAGCCCTAGATTTCTGGCGGCGTGATAGTCAAATGGGAATGGGAACTCTTTTTTGTTCTGAGGGATGAAGAGATTCTCTAGACGAGGATCAAATGTCCTTCCACCGACGAGGAACCGTACGTTTGGATATGACACTAGTCGCCTCGTAAACTCCTCTGAGCTCATTCCATAGTAGTGCTGTGCAAGGTCATCACTCCCGAACACAGCCCCTTTGGTAAAGATGAGTAGGATGATGTCTCGCCTTGCAAAACCCTCAAGTATTTCGAAGATTTGTGGGTTTATCGTGAGTTCCCCCGGTCCAAGAAACTTACTGCTTTCGGCACCAAGTTCCTTTGCCTGATCCAGGACGTTCCAGATTTCAGCGAGCGTCATGATTGGGTTTTTCACGGTGGCTTCGTTGAAACAGAGTGGGCATCCGTGTATGCAAGGGTAATTGTCCCTGAAAGTTTTCTCCGCCTCTTGCAACGGGGCAGAATTAACTTTTTTTGCAAATCCTTCATGGGGAATATTGAGGTCAATGGTGAGCATTTTCTTAATCTTCTCACCTTTGCTCATAACCGTTTCAATATTCTGGCAGCGGCTTTTTTCAAAGCTCCAGCCATGGACCATTCGAGCGGTCCCCCACTCTGGAAGCATGTGTTTCGGGGGGAGATTAGCGGGGATGTTAGGAAATTGATTATTCATAGCGGGGGTACATCTATTTTGTGAAGAAAATCTGTAAAGACCTTCTAATTCCCATTGCGGGAATCGACCACATTGCCTCACTCGATAGATGAATGGTGGGCCTCATGAGTTTTTTGCCCACCTCCCATCTATCGAGAGGATGTCCTCTCTATTAACCTTAACAAAGGTTTTCAATGAACTCACTTGACTTTCTAGTATTAATATATCATAGCTTGTAGATGATGTCAATAATATTTATCATAAATTGCATCAATATATCCTTATTTATCAGTCTATTATTGAGTATACGTATATTTCTGTGGGAAAAAATTGACACAAATATGATACGGGCGTATACTTAAGACATATGAAAGAAAACAGCGAACTAAAATTAGCACTACAGTCCTTAGACTTTAGTGAGAAGGAGGCGACAGTATATATAGCTATTCTAGAGCTCGGAAAAGGTACCGTGTCTCAAATATCCAGAAAGGCAGGGATAAACCGTACAACTGGGTACGAAATATTAGATTCCCTGATAAATAAAGGAATTGTTAATCTATCTGGAAAAGAACCCAAGACTGAATATGCGGTTGAGCCACCAGAAGCCCTAGTCACATATTTTAAAAAGGAAGCTGATCTTGCCAAAGAAAGAATTAATAAGACACAAAGTCTCTCCCCTCAATTATTAAGGGTATATGCAACACAAGATCGCCCTCGAATAAAATTTTATGAAGGAATTGAGGGATTAAAACATGTTTATGAGGATACGCTTACAAGTTCTGAAACTATTCTTGCGTATGCTTCAGTGGAGGACGTAAATAGCGGTATTCCAAATTATTTTCCGGAGTATTTCAAGAGAAGGTCAGCAAAAAATATTCATATTCGTGCAATTTTTCCAGAAACACCATTAGCCTATGAGCGTTCAGCTTTGGATATGGATGAAAAAAGAGAAAGCCTCCTAGTGCCTTTTGATAAGTACAACTTTACTCCAGAAATAAATATATATGACAACAAAATAATGATTGCCTCATGGAAAGAAAAACTTGGAATAATCATAGAGAGTAAAGAGATCGCTGATGTTATGAAGAAGATATATGGTTTAGCTTGGGAAGAAGCGAAAAGATTAAACGCCTTGCTGAGACCTTAGCAACGGGAATCGTGGTTGCTATTTGCACTGCCTCCCTTATTCCTTTATCAACCTCGACTGCCACGATAGCTCAAAAATCATTTTCATTATTTTTTGTATAGACGCATCCTCTATGACTGTTCCCACCATTTTATCCTTTTCAAAGTTAACTATTGAAACCTTTTTGTCACCATAAATAGTAATTTCACCGAGCGTTGAGCTAGGGAAAAATTGATTTGGGACAAAGCGTAGATTTGGCACAGCTTTTTTATCTACGTCACTATAACGTTTGCTGTTAAATGCCCTGTTTTCTGGGGTATCAGATAGTATTCCTCTTGTTGTTATCCCAATCCTCTCTTTTGTTCTTACATAATTATCAAAAAACTTTTTTGGTAAAAGAGTAATCAATTCATGCGCATTCGCCCAAGCTAGCATTTCATATGGTTTTTTTACTGAAATATGGTCCTCATATATTTGCAGAACGCCATCCTCCTTTTCGTAATACGTGATTTTTGGTTTTTCCTCAAATAATCCATATAAATTTTCTATGTCAGGGAGGATTCCCTTTATTGTTTCTAATGCATCTTCGGATTGTCTTATTTTACTCTCATTATATTTAATTAACTTTTGAGGTCTTTCTATTTGATAAAAAAGTTTATTTTTATTCTCCACCTCGTTTATTAACCCCCTTACAGAAAGGTTTAGAAGTATTTTATACACAGTACTTCTGTTTAATGAGGTGTATTCAGCTATTCTAGAAGGAAAAGCTCCGCCAAGTTCAAGCAGTGCAAGATACACAAGTGCCTCTTTGTCGTTTAACCCTGATTTTCCAAGCTTATTTAACAAAATAGTGTTTTTTATGTTCATATTGACAGTATAGGATTTTGAGGTGTATTTGTCAACTTTTACGAACAAAAAAATGTAGTATGGATAAATACGGCTTAATAAAGCTATATAATTTAATAATATTGATAATGATTTAGCACAATCTGCATAAATTATGACATAATTTCTCTGTTAGTAAATAGTAAATTATCACTTAATTATCAAAAATATGAATAGAAAAATTGCAGGAATTATTGTTATTGCACTGGTGGTGCTTGGGGCAATAATTATAAAAAATAATGAAGACAAAAAGGACATGGCAAGTAGACCAGTTGTAAAAATCGGAATTGCACTTCCCTTAGCTGGTAATGCAGCAGTATTAGGCGAAGCCTCAAAAAGGGCTTCGGAATTAGCGTTGAGAGATGTAGGAAACACGAAATATAAATATGAGCTTGTTTTTGAAGACCAACAGTTCAACCCAGTTGTTGCGGCTTCGGTCGCAAATAAGCTGATAAATGTTGATAAAGTGTTGGCTATACTGAACTTTGGTTCAGGTACTGGAGGTGCAATTAGCCCTATTACAGAAAAAGCAAAAGTGGTGCACTTCTCTACGGCCTCTGACCCAACTGTCGCCAAAGGTGAATATAACTATATCCACTGGACTCCCCCATTTAAAGAAGGTGAATTACTTGCAAAAGAATTAGTAAGAAGGGGATATAAAAAAATATCAATAATTGATACAAATCACCCAGGTACACTTGCTGTAAGTAACGCAATTAAGGATTCGTTAAAAGGTTCTGATGTCGAAATTTCATCTTATGATCTTACAAATGTTGGAGATAAAGATTTCAGAACGACAATAAATAAGTTAAAGAAATTAAATCCGGACATCATAGTTTTGGAAATGTTCTCACCTGAAGTAGAAATAATGGCCAGACAAATGAACGAGCTGGGATTAAAAGTACCTCTTACTTCCGTTGAAACTTTTGAATGGAGTGATGACACAAAGTTGTTTGAAGGAGACTGGTTTATTTCAGACGCTCTTACTCCTGGGTTCACAGAAAGATACAAATTTGCTTACGGGTTAGATCCAAAGCCTGGTTCGGCATATTTCTACGATCTCGTAACTTTCCTGATTAAAATTCAAGAAAATTCAAAGGAACCAATACAGGCCAAGGATTTGCCTGGAATTATAAACAAGATGGGAGAATATGATTCAAATGTCTTTGGCAAGATTAAGATAGATAAGGATGGATTCTTTATAACTGAAGCCTCAGTAAAAATTATGAAGAATGGCAAAGCGGAATTCGTGAACTAAAAATATTGCAAATAGTAAAACCTGACCAAAAACTGGTCACAAAACAAAAAGTCCCCTATTGGGGATTTTTTGTTTATAACTATGTATTTGCAACACTAATAAAGCAATCAGAGATCTTGATTATTGGTCATTTTGATCATAATAATGGCTTTTCTGTGACACTTGCAAAGGTTCTTTTTGATAAGGTTCATTCAGCCATGACTGATCGTTCGGACGATGTAAATACATGAATTTTACTATTGCAATAAATTCTTCGTCTACCTCATCAGAAAAAAGTACTTTAAGGATTAGATTCATTTCTTCATCATCCATTCTCCCCTCTTCACGCATTTTGAGTAAGAGATTTATTACATTTGTGGTCTCATTTTTAATTATTTTTTTCTTTATTTTCTTCATACTTTTGAATATTAGATTAATTTGTAATGATAGCTATTATCTATTCTTCAGTATTTTGGCTTTGGGCAAAAAATTCTCTTTTTCGATCACTCCCTTTTTAGTTCTATTCTCAATATCCTTTC
Organism: uncultured Candidatus Saccharibacteria bacterium; assembly: GCA_964468845.1. Classification (GTDB taxonomy): domain Bacteria; phylum Patescibacteriota; class Minisyncoccia; order Phycocordibacterales; family PALSA-1337; genus CAIOGI01. Next base: position 26,056 of record CAYXWP010000002.1, read on the forward strand.
TTGTTTTTCCAGCCACTTCTCCACCCTCCTCGGCATCTTTTTGTAATTTTTCAAATTCACGAGAGTCTCTATCTTGTGTCAGTTTTGTTGTCGTCGCCTCACCAAGCATGGTTAAAATAAGTTCGATGTCGTTCATATGATCACGAAGATTATTTTCCTTACTCAAAGATTTATGTTTTTTATACTCCTGAGCAGTCATATCAAACGTACCCTTATATATTTCATCGGTAAGAATTGCAAATTCAATACCTTTTTTAACCCCTCTATTTTTCCATTCATCTGTTAAACTATGTCGAACATTTATTCCTCTCATTCTTCTATCAATCCACTCTTTTGGATATCCTTTCCTTTCATAAATAGCTTTTGCACGGTCCATAGCGAGTTCTGGGTCTTGAATTTCTTCAAGTCTCTCAGTACCTACTCTAGCCAACCACAATCGTATCGGTTCTGCTTTTGGAGATGGAATAGATTGAATTATTCGAAAAATTCCTTCCAGATTTGCACAGCTCATTTTTTGTTTGCCACCTTTTGTTGGTACGTCAAGGGTAGGTACAATTTGTACCCACCCTTTGCTGAGCTCCTCATCTCTTTCTTTCATTCTCTTTACATACTGTTTAGGATCATTCGAGTCTATTAAAGCCAAGACAACATCTTCAACGACAAAATACCACATTTCATTATGCCAAACTTTTCTGATTTCCTTCCCCTCAAACAATGCAATATCTTTTATTTCATTCATATTTTATATAGATTAAATTGATAATTAGAGTTTTAATATAAAACTAGTATAACAAACGAAAAGACCTTGGGAACTTCCATCCCAAAGTCTTTTAAGTCATAATGAAGAAAATTTACATTTTCCTTGTCTCCTACTCCTGCCCACTTAAATCCGCTATCTCATCTGCCACATTCCCCACTGTCGCATCCTTTGGCCCTCCTTTTCTTTTGAAATTTGGTCGTGGGCTATTTGCCTTCCCTTTTCCTCCAGAGTTCTGAAATCTATTTTGATGGCCGATTAAATATTTTTGAACATTTTCATCAAGATCAAAGAAGTCGTCTACAACTTCACGTAGCTTGGTTGATGTCGATTTACCAAATGAAACCACTTCTACCTGACATCCCTCATTTACCTGCAAATATTCAACAAGTGGAGCGAAGTCGCCATCACCTGTTAGAAGTATCACTGCATCAAGCTTTGGGGCAAGCTTTACAGCATCTATAGCCATACCGACATCCCAATCCGCCTTCTTTGCTCCACTTCCGAATATCTGAAGATCTTTTGTCTTTGTCTCTATCCCCATTTTTGTTAAAGCTTCAAAAAATGCTTTTTCATCACCTGCTTCTGTTGTTATAACATAAGCAACTGCACGGATAAGAGAACGTTCCCCTACCGCATCCTTAACTATTTGACCAAAATTGACCTTTGAATGATATAGATTTTTCGCACTATGATAAATGTTTTGAGTATCTATGAAAACTCCAACACGTTGTTCTTTATGTTTAATTACTGACATATAAAAAATTACTTGCTAAATTATTAAAATGAGAACAACTAGAGAGAATTGTACCATTAAAAGCTATTTTGCCTTAATATCTAGTTTCTTTGCAATACTGTTGTAACGCTTGGTACTCTTTTTCTTTAGATAGTTCATGTGAGTCTGTCTGTCCGCAACCATTGCTAGAAGTCCTCGTCTTGAGTGATTGTCTTTCTTGTGTTTCTTCAAGTGACTAGCCAATTCCTCAATCCTTTTTGTAAGAATTGAAATCTGAACCTCTGGAGAACCAGTGTCCTTATCGTGAATTGCCACGTTTCTTATGATATTTACTTTCTGTCTTGTTGTTAACATGATTGAAATATACTAGCATGAATGCCTTTAAAGCGCAAATTTTGTGGGTTCTCGCGTGGAAAAGTAGGACATTGTATACTGTATCTATGTCGCACAATCTTTCAACACTCAAAACAGAATTCCTTCAATACACAGAAATAGAAAAAGGACGAAGTTTAAATACAGTTAGAAATTACGATCAATATCTCAGTCGTTTTCTCGACTATACAAAATTGAAAGATCCAAAGGATATAACAGATAATGTAGTTCGAGATTTTCGTATTTGGCTTAATCGTCAGATTGCTATAAATGAAAAAGGAGTTGCACCTTCAACTTTAAAAAAAAGAACACAAAATTATTATTTAATTGCCCTGCGCGCGTTTTTAAAATATTTGGCAAGACAAGGAATAGCTTCCCTCTCGCCGGATAGAATAGAATTAGCAAAAGTCCCAGAGAGATCTTTGGATTTGATTACAATTGAAGAATTAGAAAGATTATTAAATGCACCAGACACTTCAAATTTAAAAGGCTTGCGAGACAAGGCGATGCTCGAACTTCTTTTTTCTACCGGCCTTCGCGTTTCTGAATTATGTGCACTTCCAAGTGATATTAATCTTAAACTTGATGAAATGTCGGTTAGAGGAAAGGGTGAAAAAGTACGAGTTGTGTTTATTTCAGACGATGCGAGAAATGCAGTACAAAAATATTTGGATAAAAGAGACGATATGGACGATGCTCTTTTCGTACGAATTTCCGGAAAAGGAGAAGAAAAACTTTCTCAGAAAAAGAATTCTTTAAGATTAGACCGCCGTACAGTAGAAAGAATAGTTAAACAATATGCAATCAAATCAGGAATTTCAAAAAAAGTTACGCCGCATGTTATAAGACATTGTCTTCATCCAAATACTAGAATTGTAACTTCGTTGGGAATATTATCTGCTAAGGAATTAAGCAATTCTAAACGAAGTCTTGTTAAAAGCATTGATTTTTGTAAGGGTAAAGTGATGCTTGGCAAGGTAATTAATCGAGATAAACATTCTACAGAGACTTTATTAAGTATATGGGCAGACGGTAGAGAGATTATAACTACACCATACCATACATTTTTTACAATAAATGAAAATGGAATTGTAGAAAAACAACTACAGGATTTTGCTATTGGAGAGTATATTGCGGGGGTAAAACATATAGATTATTCTTTTAATAAAAATGAAATTGAAGGTGCAGATTTTTGGAGATTAACTGGATATATTCTAGGAGATGGCACCTTAAGTGAAAGAAGGCGTGGAATACTTATTAGTGATAAAGACATAAGTCATATTGAATATTATGAAGATCTAGCTGAAAAAGTGATTGGCAGAAAGCCAATAACTGGTGTAAGCAAACAAAGCAGAACTTACTTCTTACATATTTATGATGTTAAATTATTAAGAAAATTAAGACAATTCGGCATCACACAATATTCTAAATATAGGCGTGTTCCAGAAAGACTATTTAAAGCAAGCAAGGAGGAAATATGCGCTTTTCTGGCTGGATATTATGATGCTGAAGGAAATAGTGGAGATATAAGAATATTTTCTACTAGTAAAGATTTACTAAAAGATGTTCAAGCTTTATTTTTGATACTTGATATTGATTCTGTTTTGGTAAGAAGATACAGAAAGGTTAAGTTACCAAAAGGTAAAATTATTGATAATACAATTTATACACTTCATGTAACGACTTTTAAAAATCAAAGAAAATTCAAGTTGATAATTCAGACATTAAAACAAAAAATAATAGTTAATCATGAGAATAATGAAGACGAAAAAATACCCTGTCAAAAAATATTAAGGAAGTTGTATTCTGTATTGTTACAAAATAAAGGGCTAATATACGAAATACAAAATAAATGTAATATAAAGAATCTTGCAAGATATAAAAAAATTTGTTTGTCTAAGGTTTTATTAGAAAAAATTATTACTATTTTACAAAAAAAAGGATTAAAATCTAATTCAATTAGTCCCCTTCAGAATCTATTAGTATTAAGTTCACATATTAAATGGTTAAAAATTAAGAAAATAGAAAAGATAAACGAAAAAACAGAAGTATATGATTTTACTATTGATAAATATTCAAATTTAATAACAGATGGATTCATTTCTCATAATTCTTTCGCTACTGATTTACTGCGAAATGGTGCAGACCTTCGCTCGGTGCAAATGCTCCTTGGTCATGCGAATATAAATACAACTCAGATATATACTCACGTCACAGATACAGAATTAAAAAAGATTCATAAAAAGTTTCATAGAAAGAGTGAATAAAAAACTGCACATACCGTATGTGCAGTTCCTGACGCCTACTTTTACTTGTGAAAAAACTTCACATAGTAAAGTGTAAGTACTATTCCCAACAAAGTTGTGACAATTCCAAGCCAAGTTATTGCTATTCCCAAACTTGCAGAAGATATGAGTGCAGAAAACATCAGCATGCACAATACTTCCACAGCTTGATGCATGGCTGATTTCACCGAAAGTACAGTCGCTCTATTGTCGGATTCAATCCTCTTGTGAAGCATATTGCTTACGAACGGGCCCAAGTACCCCCGAACTAAATTTTGGAAAAGTACAAGAGATATCGACCATTTTGAGACAACGGAACCCATAACTATCATTGGCAATGTAATTGCTCCGATAGATAGGATTACCCCATTTTTTCCCTCAAGTCTCTTTGAAATTTGATTTGCAAAGTACCCTGATAGGCCGGCGACAATGTTTAAGGTAAAAAACACGTACCCATAATATTTCAGGTCGAGATTGACCATTTCAAAATATGGATTGTAAGTGAAGAACCAAAGTTTTGATGTGACTCCAATAAGCACTGTGAACGATATGATCCAAAGGATATGTTTTCTTTTGACTACATATTTTATGCTTTCAATCATATGATTTTGATAGCTAATTTTTTTGAACTTGTCTGTGTGAATTTCTGTTTCGACAAAAAAATAGGATATAACTAATGTAAGGGTCATGAGCATCGCGTCTATTACGATCGGAATCCGCATATTAATGTTTGCAATGTATCCCGACAATAGAGACATTACCGCCGTCACTGCGAGATAGTATGAAGAGGACTTCCCTTCAACATCTCTGTACATTGTTTCAAGTTTGTTCGCGTCTTTCGTTGTTTGTTTTAGACTATCGTATATCAGGGCAGAATCTGCACCCGAGACGAACGAAGAACCTATCGCCCATAATGCGTTACCTACCCACAACAAGACATGGTCAGTAGCCGATGCAAAGCAGATCAATTCTGCAATAAGTATCAAGCAACCAATTTTTATTGTTTTAACTCTTCCCCATCTATCAGCCAATACCCCCGTGGGTATTTGTAGTATGACGAGGAGGACTACACAGCATGCTTCGCAGAAATATACTTCTGAAAGAGGCATATGACAAAAATTTGTCATATAGGCGACTAGAATCGGCCCTCTCATTGTTGAATTACTCAGTAATTTATACAGGTAGTAGGTTTTTACGTTTGTATTTACGCTTGTTTTCATTTTTCAGCCTTTCTTTTTGTTTTACTTTGTTGTTTAAAAGAACAAATCGTTATTCATCGGATTAGCCGAAACGATTCTAGATGGCAAAAGAAAATCTCGGCCATCTAGCCGAGATTGTCTTTGCTCAAATAATAAACTAAATTTAGTTAAGAGAGATAAACACAACCTTGGCCAAGTGGCGAAGTAATATAGGCAAATAGGCCTGCGTCAGAGACGGGCATTTGCTTTCTATGGGTTGTATTTGAATACTTTATCATTACCACAACAGAGTACCATTAAAAATTCATCAGGTCAATGAATAGCTTGTGGATAATATTTGATATACTTTTACCCATGAACATCATCTCTTGGAATGTAAATGGTCTGCGTGCAAATGTAAAAAAGGGTGGATTTGACTGGTTTTTACAGAAATCTCCTGATTTTATGTGTTTACAGGAAACTAAGGTTCACCCAGAGCAATTGGAGGAAGGTGTTAGAAATCCACTAGGATATCATTCGTATTTTGACCATTCGAAAGAAAAGAAAGGATATAGCGGTGTTGCTATTTATGCGAAGGAAAAAGCGGATAAGGTTGAATATGGCCTTGGGATTGAAGAATTTGATAAGGAAGGCCGTTTTTTGGCTCTATTTTATGAAGATAAAAAAATATTAGGCACAAAATTCATTTTAATTAACTGCTACTTCCCAAATGGCGGAGGAGGTCCAGATAGACTAGACTACAAAATGCGTTTTTATGATGAATTTTTAAATTATATAAATAAGCATAAGAAAGCTGGCTATGAAATTATTTTTTGTGGCGATGTAAACACTGCTCACAATGAAATAGACCTTGCTCGCCCAAAGGAGAATGAAAAGAATACGGGTTTTTTACCCCAAGAGAGAGAATGGATAGATCAAGTTGTGCAGGCGGGCTATGTAGATATTTTTAGAGAGAAGAATCCAGCAAAGACGGGTGCCTATACTTGGTGGGACATGAAAACCTTTGCACGCGAGAGGAATGTTGGCTGGAGAATTGATTATTTTTTCATTTCCCCTGCTCTGGTGAAAAAAGTTAAGAAAATTACCATTTTGAACATGGTTTTTGGTTCAGACCATTGCCCAGTCGAACTTGAATTGGACAACCCGAGTCGGTAAATTAATAATCATTAACCCGTTATTTTTCTATACACAGAATAGTATTTAATAAAATATTTATCCATTATTCCTCTCATCATGTACTCGATCGGCGAATAATTGTCGGTAAGAATTATACCCTTCCCTATCCCTCTACCCACGTTAACCGTTTCCTTATCCAGTAGGAGTTTGGAGAGGAACAAACTGGGATCAATCTTCGCTAGTTTTTTTAACAAAACTACGCGGTCAATATATTTGTCGTTATTGATTCCAAATATAGTTATGCTTTGTATGCTACTTTTTTTGTCGCCAAAGGTAAAAACATAATTATTTGGAAAAGTTTCGTTAATTGTACTGTAGACACTCTCAAACATTTTTGAGTCCTTTCCCTCAACAGCCCCGATGAAGTTTATTGCATATATCCCATTTTGATTGAGACTATTTTTTATTTCCCCAATAAATTCTTTTGTAAGTAGATGCCAAGGAACCGAAATAAAAGAATTATAGGCGTCCCCGTATATTAAGTCGTACTTCTCTGATTTTTCAGAATCACCTTTTTTATTTGCTTTCCTGCCTGCAAATTTCATTCTCGCATCAGTTATCTCCGTTTTTATATTGTATTTTTCAAGGTCAAAATACTCCTTTGCGATTTTTTCTACTTCCGGGTCTATTTCAGATACAGTTATGTTTGATTTTGGGTAGATTTTTCTTAGATTAATTGGTAATGAATATGCTCCAGCGCCAATTACATGTATGTTTTCTATTTTGTTAGAAAATGCAGAGAAAGCTGGGTGAATGTCGGTATACAAAATTTGTGTAGGTTTCTCTGTGCGCACACTATGGGAATCGATATCCAAAAAAAGCCACCTATTTTTCCCATACTGATCATAATAATCATAGTCAACCACTTTCGCCATGTAGTACCCCGTTTCCTTCTGGTAGACAATCTTTGATGATGTCGTATCGTCCTTTTGTATTCGAGAAAAAATAGATACTAAGAATATTATTAAAATAAAAACAACGAAGCCAATTTCTCGTTTTAGATAGGCAGAGTCTTTTTTGATATTTTTAATATAAAAAAAGAAGAAAAGTATTAAGAAAATAATGGATATAAAGTAAATTGTGCCAGAGCTTCCAATTTTGGAAATAAAATAGAATCCCGTCATGAACACACCGAGAATACTTCCTAAAGACCATAATCCTGACAGAAGTCCATATTTTCTCCCAATGTTTTTTATATCGTTAACGTAAAGATTAAAAATTATTGGTGATATTGTGCCGATTGCGATGGACGGCAAAAGAAAGAGTATCGTGCAAATAATTACAGAAAGCCACATTATAGAAAATCCTTTGTCTAAAATGAAATCAATGTTCTTCGATAGTGGAATAATTAAATAAACAAAGAACATAGACAAAAGCATTGATAAAGATAATATTTTTTCACCATTAAATATTTTTGTATAATTATCCGCAATCTTTCCTCCGATTAAATTACCAATTGTTAAGCCGAAGAGAATCGTGCCAATAACTGAAGTCCATGTAAAGATTGAAGAACCTATAATTGGAGCGATAATTCTCGAGGACGCGAGTTCTACTGTCATAAGAGAAAAACCGGCAACGAAAGCACTAATATAATATTTACTGTTCATAAGTTTATAGTAACACCAAGAGTGTCTTTATTGAAATGAAATTAAAGCAAATGTCTTTTTGTGGCGCGAAATTTTATAAAGGACAAAAAAATAGTTATCCACAGTTATCGTTGCATATGTCCTTTACATGTCTTTTATACTTGATACAATGATACCAGATCGGTAGAGTCTTCAACCGAGGTGGATTCTGCAAAGCTCTTCGCACAATTTAATTGGGGTAGTAGTAATAAGCTCTTTTTTGGAATTCACCTTAAGAGAAAACAACCCTTCGTCAGCTTAAGCTGAGCCACTGCATAACTTCTCAAAAATTTTTTATGTTCCCTCCAGGAACAACATTATCGAAGTATTTTTGCAAAGCTCCCTTTCGCCAAAGAATGTTGGATAGTTTTCGTTGAGCCGGTCTGTGGACCGCATGGCTCCTTACAGAGTGCATTTCACTCTAACAACCGCGTTAATGAAGTTTGTCGGTAATAGTCTCATTCTAACCTTGGGATGAATACCGCGCATTCTCTAGACGCGGTTGATTTGTATCTATTTTTTTAACACTAATTCATAATAAAATGGCTCAGTTAAGCCATTTTACTTAGTTTTACCTCGTTTTTCTTCCAAGTTTCACGTGAAAGATGTTTCTCATGAAACGTGATATTTTTTGTGAATTTCTTCAATACTTTCGTTTTCCAGCTCATTTTTCTTGTTTTTTCCCTTTTCTGCTAGTGTTTTTAGTTCGTCGTCTGTTAGGCTGATTAGCTCCATAGCCCTTTTATCAAGATATTCCTCGGTATTTTTCTTTGGATCCTCTAGAACTTCTTCAAGTAAAGCATTAAGAATATGACCAATTTTGGGTCCTGGTGTTACATGTGTAACATCCATTATGCGTTTCCCGTCTGTTTTAAGCATACCCACAGATACCGGATCCCTAAGCGCCTCCTCAATCATCGACTTGTATTTCCTAAGTCTATATGGATTTTCCTTTGGTCTTCCTGTTCCTACTCTGTCACAAATACGAATATTCATTAAATCCCATATATTATCCTTCCCAACGTTTACAATCATTCTTCTAACTGCGGAAATAGTAATTGTTCCAGTATCGGAGAAAAACATATGCCATCGTACCAGTTTTACCACCTTTTCTATTGTTTTGGCTGGGAACTTCATTCTTTCAAGTATTTTTTTTGTTACACGTGAACCAACTACCTCGTGTCCGTAAAACGTAAATTGATTTGTTTCATGTGAAAACCTTCTTGTTTCAGGTTTTGAAATGTCGTGGAATATTGCAGAAAGACGTATTTCTAGCGGCCACTCCTTGTCTGCTGAGTGCTGTAGTGTTCTAAGTAAATGCTCCCAGACATCGTAAGAGTGTGCTTGGTTCTGTTCTATTCCCTTTGCGACAACAAGTTCTGGGATAATATGGACAAGTAGGTTTAGTTTATCAAGTAACTCAATGCCAAACTTTGGGTTTTTTGACATCAATATTCTTGTGAATTCATCCCTAATCCTCTCAATTGAGATCTCTTTAATGTGTTCAGAATGGCTTAGTATAGCCTTTTCTGTGTCTATGTTAATCGTGAAACCTGTTTCCGTGGCTAGTCTTACGGCTCTAATCATGCGTAAAGCGTCCTCATCAAAGCGTTCATTAGGATTTCCAACAGCTTTTATGACTTTGTCCTTTATGTCCTTTAAGCCACCGAATAGGTCAACAATGTCTTTTATTGATCCATTAGACAGACTCACTGCAATCGCATTAATTGTGAAATCACGACGTTTGAGATCATCCCCAATACTTTTACTGAATCTAACCTCGTCTGGGTGTCTACGGTCACTATATGAGCTTTCAAGACGATATGGAGTGACTTCCACAATCTTTAATTTTTCATCCTCTGTGTTTTCATTGACTACTCCAACTGTGCCGTATGAATTTTCATAAAATGTTTTTGGGAAAAGAGGAATGATTTGTTCTGGAGTTGCGTTCGTGGTCACATCCCAATCTTTTGGCGTTTTTCCAAGAAGTATATCCCTTGTGCAACCACCAACAAGAAATGCCTCAAAACCAGCTTTTTCAATGGTCTCAACAATGTCGACTATTTCTTTGGGGATCGGACTGTTTTTCATTGAATTAATGGTAGCATTTATTTGTATTTTTTCATATATAGGACATGTGATATACTGTTATCTAACATGGTATCGAATATACAAAATATTAAAAAAGCTAGAGAATTACGCCTTTCTGGGAGGTCCTTGTCTGAAATTTCGAAAGAGTTAAACATATCAAAGAGTACGGTCTCAAATTGGCTGAGAGATATTGTTTTAAGTGCTACACAAGTGCAGAATTTGAAATCTAGAGTTGGAAATATGGCTGCAAGGGGAAGGTTAAACGCCTCTGTTATTAAGAAATCAAATAGATTGTTTCGCGAAAAAACTATATATGACGAAGCGGTAAGAAATTTCCCAACGTTGGTCAAGGATTCTTTTTTTATCCTCGGGCTATCGTTATATTGGGCAAAGGGAACAATAAAAGGTAACTATTTTCAGTTTACTGGTTCAGACGCTGTAATGAATGGAGTAATAATAAAATGGATCAGTAAATATTTAAAAATTGACAATAATATGATCAAACAGAGGAGTTGTGGTTCATATTCAAAGATTTATATTACGCAAATCGATGCCTTAAGGAGGGTGGTCGCTTGGCAAAAGCTATTAATAGCGTATTATAGTAGAATCTTAAAAGGAGAGGAGAGTGAAGGTGTTTTGTAGTTATGATTAATCTGCGCCCGTAGTGAAATGGATATCATACCGGTCTTCGGAACCGTTGTTGGGGGTT
>CAYXWP010000003.1:0-28726 GCA_964468845.1 uncultured Candidatus Saccharibacteria bacterium
ATTGGTAATGACGAGGTCTCCGGTTCAATCCCGGACAACGGCTCCATTTTTGAAGAGCCATAAGGATATTCCATTAAGTTTAAATTTTAACTGTGAATATCTTTATTTGCACTTTACTAAAAGTGAGGTATAATATACCCATGTGAGTACTAATAAAGCTTCGGCTTAGATTGTTAGTCTCATCCAATAGAATGTCTACGTAAGTTCCTGCCTCGGCAGGATTTTGCGTTTTTATTTGTGCTCTGTGCTCCGAACTGTTTTATTGCGCCTACATCCTACATATCCACAATATATCCTCTCCCTGCGACATTTCGAATTATTTCATTTTTGCTTTCCTTATCGTCCTTTCTCTCACCCTTTGAACCAATCTTCTTTCTAATGTTTGCAATGTGTGCTTCAATCGTATTTGAAAAAGGATCAATTTCAGCGTTCCAAACATGTTCCATAATCATGCCCCTTGATAAAATCATGCCTCTGTTTCGGAGAATTAGCTCAAGAATGTCATATTCAGTTCGAGTGAGATAAATATTTTCGTCCGCTCGTTTTAGAGTTTTCTTTTTTGTATCCATAACCAAATCATTAAAAGTTAAAATAGAATTTTCAATTTTTCTCGGTCTCCTTATCTGTGCTTTTATCCTTGCGTGCAACTCTTCGAGTGAAAATGGTTTAGTCATATAATCATCGGCACCTGCTTCCAAACATGCCACCTTATTTTTTATATGATAATTCATACTCAAGAAAATGATTGAAGAACTTGAGCCTGATGCTCTGATTTCGCTACAAACCTGCAAACCATTTTTATCTATCATTGCATAGTCAAGAATGATCACATTATATACATTTGTTCTCGCAAGATAGGACCCCTCGGTTCCTGTAAAAGCTTTATCAACAATATAGGAATTATTCTCCAAGCTACTTTTCACTAGCTCAACCATTTCTACATCATCATCGATTATTAATATTTTCATTTTAATATATTCTTTTTTTGTATCAGGCTATTTATGGTATGATGTTCGGTATGTCACATATTTTGGCTCCACTTATCTCTAATCTTCAATCAATTATAGAGAATGGTGGTTATATCATACTCACCCTTATTACGGTTCTCGAGGGAATTCCTATCATTGGCTCGCTAGTGCCTGGTCACACTACAGTTATTTTGTCGGGCTTTCTTTCTAAATTGGGCATTTTTAATATTGGCATTGTTGTTCCCATAGTCATTATCTCAGCAATGGCGGGGGATTTTGCCGGATATTTCCTCGGTAGAAAATATGGCTATGGTTTTTTGAAATCTTTTGGAAAGCTGCTCTTTATCAAAGATGAATATATTGAGAAAGCAAAATCTGTTGTCGGAAATCATACTGGCAAATCGATTATCCTTGGCAGATTCAATCCAATTACAAGACCCTTGGTGCCATTCATCGTTGGAGCAAGTCATGTTAAAGCAGGGAAGTTTTGGTTATACGATTTTACAGGTGTTCTTCTGTGGGCGGTTCTATCTATTGGCATCGGTTATGTTTTTGGCGCGAGTTATCATATGGTCGCAGGTATATTTGGAAAATTTGTTTTGATAGCGATTGTGATTGCTATTTTAATTACTTGGGGGTATAGCTTTATAAACAAGAGATTCAATATTTTTGCAAAATACGAATTGATTGTTTTGTTCTTTAACCTTCTTGGTTTGTATGGATTCTTTAAAACGATTCAAGATGCATTAAGGGATCATGCGTTCATGGCAGAACTGGATGTGTGGGTTAATCTATTTTTTACTACACATGTAAGTTCTGTAGGGCTTACCTTTATGACCGTTGTCACGGATATATTTAGTCCAACCACTATCTCCATTGTCGCGTTTTTAGGAATCATTTACCTTCTTGCAATGAAAAAATGGAGATATGCTTTGATTTCGGCACTTTCAATCGGTGGTGGTTTGGTCATCAATTCATTTATAAAAGAAATTGTAATGCGTCCACGACTTCTCGATGCTTTTATTGTCGAGACCGGATATAGCTTCCCGAGCGGGCACACCATTGCTGTTACAATATTTTTTACTTTAATTATTTATTTCTTTGCTAGAAGAATAGGGTATATGGTGTGGCGTGAGATTTTCATTTTGATTTCAGTTCTTTTGGTTATTTTGACAGGGGTCAGTCGTCTCTATCTTGGTGTGCATTGGTTGTCTGACATTATCGCAGGATGTTCACTTGGGCTCTTTTGGACCACCCTTATGATTTTACTTGTGAGATATTTGGGAATTATTTATGTGAGTGTAAAGAATAGGAATACCGAAGCGAAGAAATAATTTTCTTTTTATCCTTTAATTTTGTATAATTCTCGAATATGAATAAATTAGTATTAATTAGACATGGGGAAAGTGAGTGGAATAAGGAAAATCGTTTTTGTGGTTGGGTAGATGTTGACCTCTCAGAAAAAGGAAGAGGCGAAGCGATTAAGGGTGGAAAAGCATTAAAGGAAGGCGGATATGTTTTTGATCTTGCTTTTAATTCTCTGCTAAAAAGAGCACAACAAACATTGTCTTTGGTCTTAAAGGAAATTGGACAAGAAAATTTGGAAATCAGAAAAACTTGGAGATTGAATGAAAGACATTATGGAGCTTTGCAAGGTTTGAATAAATCAGAGACTGCAGAAAAATATGGTGAAGATCAAGTAAAAATTTGGAGAAGAAGTTTTGATGTTCCTCCGCCATCTCTTACACCAGACAGCCCGATGTATCCAGCAAATGACCCTGTATACGCCGATATTCCAAGAGAAGATCTTCCACTAGCTGAATCTCTTAAGGATGTGATCGCTAGATTTAATCCATATTGGAATAAAGAAATTGTTCCAGAAATAAAGGCAGGTAAAAAAGTTTTAATTGTTGCCCATGGCAATAGTTTGCGTGCTCTAGTAAAAGATTTGGAGGGAATTTCTGATGCTGATATTGTGGAGCTTAATCTTCCAACTGGTATACCTTTGGTCTATGAATTAGACGAGAATTTAAAGCCTATTAAAAAATATTTCTTGGGCAATGAAGAGGATGTAAAAAAGGCAATTGAGGCTGTGGCAAATCAAGGCAAAAAGAAGTAGTTATGGCTGTTTATAACTTTAGAGTTATCTGTTTATTTTTTTAGGTTATTTGCTATACTTATGATAGATTGTTCCAAGTGATGGCGGACGGCTGTACTCACATATTTTTTAGACATTATATTTGGAGCTAACACCCGTTCGCCAACATTTGGCGCAATTTATCTCGGATTATACCTATGACAATTCAAGAAAACGTATCGTTAAAAGAATATACCACTTTTAAGATCGGGGGACCCGCCCGGTTTTTTTGTACTGTGAGAAATGAGGACGATGTTATTGAAGCTATTAATTTTTCAAAAAAGAATAAAGTAAAAATTTTCGTACTTGGTGGTGGCTCAAACCTTTTGATATCTGACGCTGGTTTCGATGGTTTGGTTATTAAAATTGAAATAATGGGAATCGACTATTCTGAAGATGGCGATACTGTAATGGTGAAGGTTGGAGCAGGAGAGAATTGGGATAAATTTGTTGAAGAGATGGTTGAGAGAGGTTTGTACGGCTTAGAAAATCTATCAAATATTCCTGGAACAGTAGGCGCCTCTCCAGTGCAGAACGTCGGCGCTTATGGAGTCGAGGCTAAAGACACCATACAATCTGTATACGTTCTCGATATTGAAAAAGATGAATACAAAACGTTTTCAAATTCTGAATGCATGTTTGACTATAGATATAGTATGTTTAAGGATATGCCAGGAAGGTATATTGTTTTGTCTGTAACTTTTAAGCTGAGCAAAAAACATAAATTAAATTATAAGTACAAAGATATACAAGAAGCTTTTGCTGTAAAGAGAATAAAGGAACCGACTTTGAAGCAGATGAGGAATGTGATTATCGATATTCGTGGTAGAAAATTACCTGATTTGAAGGGGTATGGTACCGCCGGTTCATTTTTCAAAAACGTAATTGTATCAGCTCCAAAAGCGAAAGAATTGCTTGATAAGTATCCAGAAATGATTATTCATCCGGTTAATAATAAAAAGGTAAAAATTCCTCTAGCTTGGATTCTCGATCATGTCTGTGGATTCCGTGGAGTGAAGAAGGGAAATGTTGGTACGTATCAGAATCAAGCTTTGGTTTTGGTAAATTATGGTGGTGCTTCTTCAAAAGAAATTATTGATCTTGCACAAAAAATGGTTGACACAGTTTTTGAAAAAACTGGAATTGAGATCGAACCTGAAGTTAAATATTTGGAGTAAAAATTTTTGCAGAAAATTTTATTTATTTATTTCAAAAAAAGTTATCCACTTTTTTTCGTAAAAAACTATTGTAATTAAATTCATATGCACTCATAATGTAATCAAGTATGCAATTTTTAATTAAGGTCGAAAATTGTTTGCTTCGTTAGAACTCTAAAAAATATTTTTTAAAAAACTCCAATGAAGAAGAAAGCAACAAAGAAGGTAACGAAGAAGTCAAAGAAGACTGTAAAGAAGGCAGTAAAGAAATCAAAGAAGTCACGAAAATAGACGAAAGTGGACGAAAAAGAAACAGCTCGATGCAAAGTCGGGTTGTTTTTTTGTTGCTCGAATTCTGATTAGAATTGTGATATAGTTGCCTGTATTATGGCATTTGTATTAAAGAACATATTCGGTGACCCGAACAAGAAAGTACTGAAGAAACACGAGCCAATAGTAGCTAAGGTTAATGCTTTTGAACCAGCTATTTCGGCTTTATCTGATGAACAATTAAAAGCGAAGACATTTGAATTTAAATCAAGAATTGAAAAAGGCGAATCGCTTGATGACATTTTACCTGAAGCTTTTGCCGTTGTGCGTGAAGGGTCAAAAAGAGTTTTAAAGCAAAGACATTTTGATGTTCAGCTAATCGGAGGTTCTATTCTTCATAGTGGAAGTATTGCAGAGATGAGAACAGGAGAAGGAAAAACTCTTGTGGCTACTTTACCTGCATACCTAAATGCACTTTCTGGAAAAGGTGTGCATGTTGTAACCGTAAATGATTATCTATCTCGACGTGATGCTGTGTGGATGGGACAAATTTATAATTTTCTTGGACTTACTACTGGAGTTATAAATCACGAGTCTTCATTCATTTATGATCCTGCACATACTGAGCTCGACAAGGAGAGAGATGACCTAGGTTCATTCAAAGTTGTACATGAATTTTTGAGACCAGTTACTCGTCGGGAAGCATACCTCGCTGACATTACCTATGGAACAAACAATGAGTTTGGTTTTGATTATCTTCGTGACAACCTGGAATATGAATCTACTAGCCTTCGTCAGCGACCATTCAACTATGCAATCGTAGATGAAATTGACTCAATTTTGATTGATGAAGCAAGAACCCCTCTAATTATATCTGCTCCAACTACAGATTCTGAAAATCTTTATCATATTTTCGCAAATATGGTAAAGGGTTTTGTTAAAGATGAAGATTATACTGTTGACGAAAAGCAAAGAACTATTTCCATGTTGCCAAAGGGTATTGAGAAAGCAGAAAAAAGTCTAGGTGTTGAAAATATCTATACTGATAAAGGAATTAAATATGTGCATCATATGGAAACTGCAGTGAAGGCAAAAGCACTTTTCAATTTGAATACTGAGTATGTAGTCAAAGAAAATCAAATCGTTATTGTTGATACATTCACCGGAAGATTACAACCAGGACGTCGTTGGTCAGATGGGCTTCATCAGGCAATCGAGGCAAAGGAAAATGTTTCAGTTCAAAAAGAGTCTAGGACTTTTGCTTCTATCACATTTCAAAATTATTTTAGACTATATAAGAAACTTTCAGGTATGACAGGAACTGCTTCTACTTCAAGTGAGGAGTTCTATAAGGTGTATGGTTTGGAAACAGTTATCGTCCCAACAAATAAAGCAACACAAAGAACTGATCATAATGATTATATTTTTCAAACTGAAATTGGAAAGTATAAGGCTATTGCAAGAAAAGTTAAGGAGTTAAATAAGAAAGGCCAGCCTGTACTTATCGGTACCGTGTCTATTGAGAAAAATGAAGTTTTGTCTGATTTCTTGAAAGCAGAAGGAGTTCCGCATGAGATTTTGAATGCAAAGAATCATGAAAGAGAAGGAGAAATAGTTGCGCAGGCTGGAAAGAAAGGTGGAGTAACTATTGCTACAAACATGGCGGGTCGTGGTGTGGATATTAAGCTTGGAGGTAATCCTGGAAATCCGGACTTGTATGAAGAAGTGAAGTCACTTGGTGGTTTATTTGTCCTTGGTACTGAAAGACATGAAGCTAGAAGAATCGACAATCAGCTTCGAGGACGATCTGGAAGACAGGGTGATCCTGGAGCAACACAATTTTTTGTTTCTCTCGAGGATTCATTAATGCGTATTTTTGCTTCTGATACTATAAAGAATCTTATGGGGCGTCTTGGTGTTGCAGAAGATGAACCAATTGAGAATCGAATAATTACGAAATCTCTTGAGGGTGCGCAAACAAAAATAGAAGGTTTCAACTTTGATTCTAGAAAGCATATTCTTGAATATGATGATGTTTTGAATCATCAGAGAAAAACTATTTATGAAAGAAGAAGGGATATTTTGCTCGGCACTCCAGAGGAAGTTGAAGCGAAGATTCTGGAAGTTGTTGGTGGAAATGAAGAAGCAAAAAAGAATATGGATGACAAGATTGCTCAGGTGGGTAAGGATAGATTTCTTGTTGTTGTTAGACAGCTCATGCTTCAAACAATAGATATGTTTTGGGTTGAGCATCTAGAGATCATGGACTATACGAGATCAAGTGTGAATCTCCGTGCATATGGTCAGAGAGATCCACTTGTTGAATACAAGAGAGAGGGCTTGAGACTTTTCCGAGAAATGCAGGTTGTAATAAACGAACAAATATTAAAACTTTTGCCACATATTGCTGGGCAGGTTGCTACTCCAGAAGCTGTTGAATTAAAAGAAGTGCATGAACAGGCTCAGATGATTGGGCAGGGCGATGGTAGTAATTCTTCGGGGGGTGGTGGTGGGGTTTCAAAGAAGCCTGAAGTGGGTAGGAATGACCCTTGTCCATGTGGTTCGGGAAAGAAATTTAAAAAGTGCCATGGGCAATAAATAAAATCAACCCACCGTGCGTGACACGCGGTGGGTTTGATGTGATTTGAGGCTATGGCCTCCTCAGGCGAGGGGGTTTCTCACTGGACCAGCCGTGTCCAGCTGCCATCTTATTGTTGCTTCCCAATCGTAGCCGAGTTCTCGGAGGTCTTCAATTGCCCCCAGACCCGCACCACGATCTTTTATCAGTAGGTGTTTTACTGCCTCACTGATTGTTCCATCCTTGATCGCCTTTGCGGGGCTATCATAGTGTCCTACTTTGAGGAGTAGAGACTGTAGATGCTGGAGGGTTTCGAAATACTTTTTCTCCCTCATCCTCATGATCATGAGCAACACCCATGATATGAAGGCAAGGGAGGCGACAGTAACTTCGAGTGTAGCTACGTACTCAAATCCCTGGCTCAGATAGTCTTCCTTGAGCCAATTTATCTTGTACGCGATTGCTCCAAGAAAGCCTGTAAAGGCGACGCCGATGAAGGCGTAGAGGAGCGTATAAAGTAAATTTTCAGTCCTCTGGATTGGTTTTTCGAACGGACTCATTTTTGCCTTTCTTTTTTTGAGGTTATTTGTTCAGTGTTCGATACTATTTATACACCCTTTTAAGCTATTTGTCAAGCTGTGGAAAATTAAGTCATAATATATAATACGCCTACCATTATTAATAACTAATAAATCAAAAATATGTCTAAAAATATGGATATTTCGAAGAAAGTTAAGCCATTGGGAGATAGGGTTCTCATAAAGGAAGACATAAATAGTAAGGAGAAAAAAACATCCTCAGGCATCATAATACCTGTCACTGTCGGCGAGGATAAAGCTGGAAAAAAGGGCGAAATAATTGCTATTGGAAATGGGCGATACGAAGATGGGAAACTAATACCACTTTCAGTAAAAGTTGGTGATAATGTTTTGTTCCAATGGGGTGAGCAAATTCAAATCGATAATGAAGAATATTACATTGTAAGGGAAAGTGAATTACTAGCTGTAATAAAATAATTTAATAAATATAAAATGTCAAAAAAAATTATATACAATGAGGAGGCAAGAAAGTCATTGAAGAAAGGCGTTGATGCTGTCGCCGATGCGGTAAAAATTACACTAGGTCCTCGCGGAAGAAATGTAGTTCTTGATAAAGGATATGGATCACCAACAATCACAAACGATGGAGTTTCAATTGCTCGTGAGATCACCTTGAAAGACAAATTTGAAAACATGGGAGCTGAGATAATCAAAGATGTCGCCACAAAGACAAATGATATTGCTGGAGATGGAACGACGACTTCTGTCGTTATCATGCAAGCGATTATTTCTGAAGGAATGAAGCATACAACTATGGGTGTAAATGCCATGGGTGTTAAATTTGGGATTGAAGCTGCTTCAAAAGATGTTGTGGCTGCACTAAAGACAATTGCCAAGCCGATTAAAACTGACGAAGAGATAAGACAAGTTGCAAATATTTCTGCTGAATCTGTTGAGCTCGGTAATATTATTGCTGATACAATTAAAAAAGTTGGCAAAGATGGAGTTGTGACCGTAGAAGAGTCACAGACGATTGGCCTTGAGTCAGAAGTTGTTGAAGGAATGGAATTTGATAAGGGATTCATTTCTCATTATATGGTTACGAACAGTGAGAGAATGGAATCTGAATATAATGATCCTGCGATTTTGATTACCGACAAGAAAATCTCATCCATAAAGGAAGTTTTGCCTTTGTTAGAAAAATTAGCTCAATCAGGCAAAAAGGATTTAGTGATGATTGCCGAAGATGTTGACGGAGAAGCACTTGCAACATTTGTTGTGAACAAACTTCGTGGTAACTTTAATGTTCTTGCAATAAAGGCACCTGGGTATGGTGATAGAAAAAAAGAAATACTCGAAGATATTGCTGTGACTGTCGGGGCTAAGCTAATTTCAGAAGAAGTTGGAATTAAATTTGAAAATGCTGATGTTTCTATGCTAGGAAAAGCAAGAAAAGTTATTTCTACGAAGGACAATACGATTATTGTTGGTGGTAAGGGTAAAAAATCTGATATTGAAAATAGAATTTCCCAATTAAAAAAGCAAAGGGACAATACGGATGCAAAATATGATAAAGAAAAGATCGATGAAAGAATAGCAAAGCTTTCTGGAGGTGTCGCCGTTATTCGTGTTGGAGCTGCAACAGAGACTGAAATGAAATATTTGAAATTAAAAATCGAAGATGCGGTGAATGCTACAAAAGCAGCTATTGATGAGGGAATTGTGATGGGAGGTGGTGTTGCTCTGATAAAAGCGGCTCAAAAAGTTGGAGAAAGTTTTGCAAAGACGGGCAATCCTTCAAAAGAATTTGAATTGGGATATAAAATTGTTTTGAAAGCACTTGAAGCACCGTTAAGACAGATTGCAATCAATGCTGGTAAAGATGATGGCTCTGTAATTGTTGAAAAAGTAAAAAATGGAAAGGGAAATGCTGGTTACGATGCACTAAAGGATGAAATGATATCCGACATGATAACTTCTGGTATCGTTGACCCTGTAAAAGTTACTCGTTTAGGTGTACAAAATGCATGTTCTGCCTCAGCAATACTACTAACGACCGAAGCTGCCATTGCCGATGAACCAAAAGAGGAGGCTCGTCCTTCAACACCTAATACTGGCATGGATTACTAGTTTTTGGTATAATATCCCAATCATGAAAAAAATATTAACCATAATCATTGTTCTCGCTATTATTGGCCTAGCTATCTGGAAGATTTCAGGTACTTCATCTACTCCAACTCCGGTGGGTGTAGATAATACTAATACAGACTCTGTATCAGTTCCTACTAGTCAAACAGTAAAGGTTTCTGAAAAACTATCAGAATACAAGAATGATGAATTAGGTTTTTCTGTAAAGTATCCAACTACTTGGGAGAGAGTTGAGGCTCCTTCAAACGTTACATTTACAGTAAATACTACTGATGAAAAAGAAAAGAATACTATTGGAAAACTTGAATCAAAGATTGATGTTATTTCAGGTACATGCGGATTTCCTCCTGTAACAACTGTTAAGGAGAGAAGTAGTACAAAGGTAAAGGACCTTACATTCAACATGATTTCAATGTCTAACACAGTTCAAGGAAGAAATTATTTCAATAGAATGTACACACTACAGAAGGATTCTATTTGTTATTACTTCACATTCAGTTCAATTACTTTAAGTCCATCAAACAAGGGATACACAGGAGCTGACGCACAGAAAGTTGGAGCAAGAAACATTCTACTTGTAGATACAGCCGATTCTCAATTCAAGGACATGGTAAAGTCATTCGCATTTGTTATTGGTCCAGTAGGTCAAGATGAAACAAAGGTTTCTCCTAAAAAATAGTTTTAAAGTTGGAAATAAATAAGTTAAAACAGTTTAATAGTTAATTTGTTTAACTAAAATATGAAAAAAATATTAATTGGAATAATTGTAGTAGTTGTTTTGATAGTGTTGTATTGTTTATCAACCTACAACAGTTTAGTAACTCTTAACGTAGGGGCTGACGCGCAGTGGAAACAAGTTGAGACGTTGTATCAAAGACGTTTTGATCTTATTCCAAACCTAGTAGAATCAACAAAAGGAGTAATGAAGCAGGAGCAAGCTGTATTTACAGCTATTGCTGATGCACGTACAAGATATTCTGGTGCTGCAACTCCAAATGAAAAGGCTCAGGCTGCAGGACAAATGGAAAGTGCTCTAGGAAGATTGTTGGTTATTACAGAAAATTATCCACAATTAAAATCTTCTGATACTGTGCAAACTTTGATGTCTCAATTAGAAGGATCTGAAAATCGTATTAGTGTAGAGCGAATGAGATTTAATGATGATGTCCGAATTTACAACCTTAAGGTTATGAGATTTCCAAGTTCAGCCGTTGCTTCTATTACTGGTTTTGATGTAAGAGCATATTTTGAAGCCACAGAGGGTTCAGAGAATGCTCCTCAGGTTAAGTTTTAATTTATGAAGCGAGTATTATTTCTCGCAAAATTTGTTCCGACTTTTGCTATCTTTACTTTAGCGTTGTTTATCCCTACGCTTGTGACTCATGCATATACAAGCCCTGGTAATCCGCAGGGTTTTGTAAATGATTTTGCAAAAGTGATTTCTGCACCGCAGGCAATGGCACTGAATCAGCAATTATCTGATTTTAATTCTTCAACAAGTATTCAAATTGCCGTTGTGACTATTCCATCGCTAGTAGATGAAACTGTCGAAAGTTATGCCGTAAAACTTTTTGAGGATTGGAAAATTGGCCAAAAAGGGAAGGATAACGGCGTATTGTTTCTTGTGGCGATGAACGATAGAGAAGTAAAGATTGAGGTTGGTTATGGGCTTGAAGGTGTTTTAACTGATGCACAATCAAATGGAATAATTCAAAAAATTGTAATACCTTTATTTAAAGATGGAAAGTATGAGGAAGGAATCATCAAGGGAACTGAAGCGATTATGTCCGTTGTAAAAAGTGAGGCGGACTATTCTTCAGCTGGGACAAGCGGTTCAAATTCAAACTTTAACATTGATATATCTAAGATTGGATTTTTTATTATAATTGTTTTGGGTAGTATCCTTGGTGCAACAAAATCATGGTGGCTTGGCGGTGTGTTTGGTGGAATTACTGGCATCGTTCTTGGATTTATTTACGGCTTTTTGTTTACAGGAGTTATCGCTATTGTTGGCTTAACATTATTTGGCCTTTTGTTTGACTATATTGTTTCTAAAGGTGCGGGAAAACATGGAGGAGGTGGGTTTTGGGGCTCAGGTGGTCTTGGAGGAGGAGGTTTCGGAGGCGGTGGGGGATTTGGAGGTTTTGGCGGTGGTTCGTCTGGAGGTGGTGGAGCAAGCGGAAGATGGTAGTATAATAAAGTGATATAAAAATCTGCAGGAATGGAGGGTTCGCATAGTGGTCTAGTGCGCATCCCTGGAAAGGATGTATGTCAGAAATGGCATCAAGAGTTCAAATCTCTTACCCTCCGCCAACACGTACAAACTTGAGCTTTGGCATTTTTCGTGTTAATGTTTTTTTAGATAACAACGAAACTGCAGTTGAACAACAAGGAAATAATCTATGGAACAAGCAATGGAACTTACTCAAAGTGCGGAGCAAAGCGCCTACTATCTTTTGTCGCAGTGCCCAGATCCTGCAATGCAGGAAGTAGTGGGTTTGATTGGGCAGTTCGCGGACGTTCGAAGAGTAATCCTGACCGGTGAATCTGGTTCTGGAAAAGATCTGGTAGCACGAGCACTTCATGAAAAAAGCGCTCGTCAAAGTGATCCATTTGTGGTTTTCGATGCGGCGGCACAAACCAAGGAATTGGTCGCCAGCACTCTGTTTGGCCATGAAAAGGGAGCATTCACTGGCGCGATGTCCAGGCGGATAGGGCGGATCGAACAGGCTGGTGAGGGAACTCTTTTCATTGATGAGATTGGTGAACTTCCGATTGATTTGCAACCAAAGTTGCTTCGCGTGCTCGACGGAAAATCATTCAATAGAGTGGGAGGCAATGAAGAGATTAGGAGCTCATGCAAGGTTGTGGTTGCCACAAACAGAAATTTGCATGACATGGTGGACCAGGGGACGTTTCGCACAGATCTTTTTTATCGGTTGAAGGCATGCGAAATATATGTTCCACCTCTTCGCTCGCGGAGAATGGACATTGTGTACCTCGCAGGGCACTTTGCTGGTCAGTACAACAAACGGTTCACTCCGGAAGCTCTTGAGCTTTTTGCGGAACGTTCGTGGTCTGGCAATGTTCGTGAGCTGGGATATGCAGTTGAGCATTCTGCGATAAGGGCGGGTGCTGCAGATCAGATATTGCCTCATCACTTGCCAGACAATGCACCGCTCAAGCGGGAAAGCAAAGTTGAGGTAACAATCGAGGACATCGCTGGTTTTTTTGAGGGACAACCACTCGAAGAAGCTGTTGACCTTGTGGAGCGTGCTTTGGTTGAAAGGGCACTGAGTTTGACGGATGGAGATCTTGATGAAACTGCAAAAGCTCTGTCAGTGTCGGCTGAGCAACTCGACACGATGTTGAGAAAATGGGAAATTGGCTGAATCATCACCTTTAGAAAGAGACGGTCTGCTTCGTGACAGAGCAGGCCTTTTATTTTGCATATTTATTTAAAATTTTTCATTAAAAAAGAGCAAGCCGATTGGCCTGCTCATTGCGCATAGGTACTTCGTGCCTCTACTGCACGGACTTTAACCTCAACCCAAGAACTCTCCGTGGTGGGGGTTCCGATGTTGCTGTAACCGTGACTACAAAAGTTGTACTCGCACTATTGCCATTCTTATCGTTTACCCAAACAATGATAGTCGCCTTCCCGAGTTGCCCACTGACGGGTGTCAAAATTAGGCTCCTATTCGTGCCAGTACCGCTAACAGTAAAGCTGGTGTATGGAAACAAATCTGGATATGCAGAGCCAGCTCCAACATATAGCTGTTCAACGGAGGTCTCGGCATCTCCAACGGTGAATTCGATTGGAGCACTTTGCGATCCGACAACAATGTTCTGATTTGGCATCATGCTAATGGTTGGAGGTTTGTTTGTCCCGCCAGGCACCCAATAGCCGATTGACTCCGAACGATCAGTCTCGCTTCCGTCTTCGTAGGTTCCGGATAGGGAGAAGAAATAATGCTCACCAGGAATCATTTCCGTTAGTACGGCATTGGTTGCATTGCCGACATTTGTTGACCCTCCATAGTTTTCACTTTCCGTTTCCCAGTAGAGAACATAGGCAATAACATTTGTGTCGTCACATGGGTCCCATGCGAAGGCCACGTGTGGTTTTGCTATCGCAGTGAGGTTTGTGAGAAATGTGAGTAGTGTCAGTGCGGCCAATAAATACCAGGCTTTTGTTTTCATAGTTTGCTTTCCCCGCTAGGTCATTAGCAATTTTAGGTTTGACGAATGGTTCCAACTAGAAGACTACTACAGTAATATACTTCCGGCAATGTAAAAAATGGACTATTTTGACTACTTGAATAACTCAATTCTTTGTGGTATTGTCCATGCGGATATCAATGGATAGAAAATCGTCAAAAACCTAGAAAACAAAAGAAAGGGCCACATGAAGAAAACGAAAATTGATTTTTTCGATGAACTGCTAAAGGTGGGCAAAGGAGATCGGTGCGATGTTCGACTCGATCAAATTCAGAGCTATGATGGGCATCCAAGGAAGCTTGTCGAGCCTCATTTTTTGAAGAAAATTGTTGATACGATTCGTGCCAACAATGGTCAACCTCTAATTCCAGTCATGCTTAGGCGACTTGAGGTACCAGTAAATGGCTGCCTCTACGAAATCATCGATGGAGAAGTGCGATGCATCGCGTGCAGGGAACTCGGCACAATTTCGATTCAGGCTGACGTCTTTGCAGTGAATGATTATCAGCAGTACATGATGTGCGTTGTTGCCAATCTCCAGCGCAAGACTTTAACTGCCAAGGAGATCGCGCTTTCAATTGCTGGATTTGCGAAGATGAAAATGAGTCAGCGTCAAATCGGGCTCGTGATGGATCAATCGCAAGGCTGGGTAAATGTTCGTCATTGCTTGCTTAAATTGGCTCCTGAGGCCCTGGCTCTTGCAGGACCAGAGACGCCTGAGAAGAATCGTTTGGGTGCCATGCAGGCATACTTGCTGGTGGATCTTCCGGAGGAGCATCAAGTTCGTTTGGCTCGAGAAATCAGCGAGAAAAGGTTGAATGTCGCTGGAGCCAGACGCCTTGTTAGCACAGAGGTGCGGGATAAAAAAATCCCCCTTCGCAACAAGAACAACTCTCGCCTTCGGATGATCGAGGACCAGCTCAAACTCGATCGTTTTTTGGAGCGAGCCGATGATTACATGGAAAATCTCCTCACAAAGGATAATGAACAACTGCGCTTGGTTCTCAAGGGGTTGAACGTTCACAATATCGCTGACTTGAGAGACAAGGCTCGCGAGCTTTCCAGAAAATTTGCTCTTCTTTCGGATTCCTTGAATGGCATTGTTTCGCAAGTGGTCAATGGCAAAAATGGTCATGGTAGCAAGTTGAACGGCAATGGCCGTCACTCACACGGACAGTTCGTTGAGGTTGGAGGTAAAACGGTTGATACCACCAGGTTTTGAGCCCTTGTTCATTGTTTAGTTTTTTGTTTCATCAGGAAAGAGAGAGGGCTTGCTTCGTCACGAAGTGAGCCCTTTTATTTTGCATATTTAATTTATAAATTTTCATTAAACTTATAAAAAAAAGAGCAAGCCGATTGGCCTGCTCATGCGCAAGTTGACTGACGCGAGTTATTTTAACCCACATCAAGGTGTGAATACCGCTCGTATCTGCATCGACTGCGGTGGGGTCGGCTGTGGGGTTGTTGAAACCAAGACCTTGAAATTCGTACTTACTCCGTTGCTGTGTTCATCAAAAACTGTTACGGATATCGTCACCTCTCCCAATTGCTCTGGAATAGGTGCCAACAGTAAATACCTGTCAGATCCGGTACCGCTTAGGTTCATGTTTGACACTGGTATAATGGAGGGGTTTGATGAATACAATGAAATTGACAACTTGTCGGGAGGGCTCTCTGCATCACCGATAGTAAAATGGATTGGCTCTACAGGCCTACCGACAACAATATTTTGATTTGGCATACTGGACATTGTCGGTGCATTATTTGTTCCACCAGGGACCCAGAATTCAATTTCATTTGAGTAATCACTAATACCGTAGGCACCATCGCTCTTGGCATAGCCAGAACACGAAATAGTAAAGCAATAATGGCCACCTGGTATGAGATCCAAGTAATCGGTGTTCGTGGCCAATCCAAGGTTAATAGCCTCATTGTAATTTCTCGTGCTTGGCCCAACGTAGAGGGTGTAGTTCGTGATTACGTAGTTAGTATCTGGACTTGGCTCCCAGGAAATCGTTACCCTGTGACCTGCTTCCGCTGTAATGCAAATTGATAGTGAGGCAAATATTGCAAATATCGCCAGCAAAAGTCGGAATTTCTTCATAGGTTTATTGGTTTGTTGTGAGGATCGTTTCTACTGAAAGAGTACTATAGAATATAAAAAAGAGCCACCATGGCTGGCCGGCTCGTAAAGTTGTGAAGAAATTGAGCTTCCTAGTCGGAGCTTTTTTCGTCATCCTCCTCATCCTCTGACGGCTCACGAATCAATAAAACACTTTGAGGGCCAATCAGATTATTCAAACACCCAATGTGAAGCCTGAATTTTGCATGTTGCACAGGTCCACATCGTTCAAATTGCAGGAATGTCCAAGGTTTGTTTTCATGGCCGTTATCTTTTCCTTGGAAATCGCTTAGCAAAGAATCTGGCATCAGATTTGGGTATTCGCTGGAAACATCACAAATAAATGCAACGGTTGCTTTTGTTCCAGCTATTTGCCATTTTTTCACCTCCGCAAGCCGTTTGATATCGGCTGGAGAAAGTTTTTCCTTTGGAGAAAGCTTAATTTCAGCAATTGTCATGTCTGCCAATTCGATTGCTTGTTCAATGGGCTCTCGTCCATTGAGATCAAGTTCTCCGTTTAGGTTGGTGCATTGGGCAATGATTTTTGCAACAGTGCTGATGGTGGGTACCCGCACCTCGAAGGTACTCCAAGATTTCTTACAGATTATTAGTTCCATAGAGTAATCCATTTGTTGTCAAAGATCTCCCACGGATTTTGTTAGTGGGTAATCTTCGGTTGTTGAAGGTTGTTGTCTTTCTGCTTATTTAATATTGCGATATATTTTTATGCAAGTCAAGTATTATTATATTCTTGGCACTAAGAATGGCAATGAGAAATCATTTTGCTCCACGCGGTTGGTTGTCGATGCTTGGCTGGTAGAAATGTATGGCGTGAGCCACCTAGCCAAAGGTGACCAATTTTTGGTCGACTTTTACTATGTGATTTAGAAAAAATAGTAGGAACAATGTTTTGAAAAAAAAGTTATGTTAATTCACTTGTGTTTTTTTGAGTTAATTAAAAGAAGAGCCCGCCAGGTTGATGGAGGGCTTGTTCAGGTGTTCAGAAAGTACCGTTTGACGGGTTGACGTGGATTGTCAGCGACTGCAGGAGCAGGACCGTTCCTTGCAACGGCCTTTTTCAACTCTCACTCTTTTGCCGTCATATTTGGGGCATTTGAACTTTCCGTCGCCTGCCTTTGCTGCGTCTTTGGTGTGAGGGCAACGTTGTGCCATAGGATTTGTCGGGTTTGTTTGTTTCTGTGCTCGTCTCTGCAGGTCAGCCATGACTTTGCGGATACGAGCGGTTCCTAAATAGGATAATCCTTTTATATTTTTTAGTCAAATTATTGTACGCGCCCATCCCATTGTACGCATTCACCACATATGAGTTTTTTTGTTATAATATATTTATGAAAGATTCATATGGCGAAAAGAAAATTAGAGAGTTACCATCTCCTCCAAAATTGTATCAATTTGTCGGTGTAGGGGTTGTTGTTATGGGGCTCGCAATTGGTACTGGTGAACTCATAATGTGGCCACATCTGGTCACAAAGCATGGACTTGGCATTATCTGGGCTGCTGTATTGGGAATAACTCTTCAATATTTTATTAATCAGGAAGTTGCAAGGCATGCGTTAGCTACGGGCGAAAGTTTCTTCACCTCATCTTCTCGTTTGCTCAAATGGTTTGCGCCATTTTGGTTGATATCTACAGTATTACTATATGTTTGGCCAGGATGGGCTGCAGCACTGGGAACTATACTCCGAGAGCTTTTTGGTTTTGGAAACTATCTTTGGTGGGCGGCGGCATGCTTACTCCTTGTTTTGATTTTTACATTGAGTGGAAAGGTTGCGTATGCAATTTTAGAGAAAGCTTTAAAATTTATTGTACCCACCTTTTTTATTCTTTTAGTTATCTCAAGTATAATGTCTCTGTCAGTTGATAATCTAAAGGAGCTTTGGGATGGTGTAACAAATTTTGGATACTTACCAGCAGACATCAACTTACAGGTCCTCCTTGGCGCAGTCGTTTTTGCTGGCGCTGGAGGAATGCTCAATCTATGTGTTTCGCTTTGGTATCGCGATAAGCAACTTGGCATGGGTCGTTATGTTGGAAGAATAATTAACCCGATTACTGGAAAAATTGAAGCTGTCTCTTACGAAGGATATACTTTCGATGTTAATAAGGAGAGCTTAAGTCGTTGGAAAAAATGGATGCATTTTGTGCGAGTAGACCAAGGGGTCGTTTTTTGGTTTTTTGGTTTGATCACACTTTTTCTTTTGAGTGTGAATGCTTACGCAGTTCTAGGGCCACAGGGACTTGTTCCTGAGGGTTTAGATGTTGCTGTCGCTCAGGCGCACATTTTTGCAGAAAATTGGGGAGTGTGGGGATTTAACATATTTCTTATAATGTCTTTTCTAATGTTGTTTTCTGTCATGTGGACAGTGATTGATGCCTTTACTCGAATTGCTTCAGATATCCTATATGTTAATTCGCAAGTTGGCCCATTTAGTAAAAAACTTTCTTTTCTCAAGAATATATCTTTAAGTCATCTCTATTATTATCTTATAATTGGGATAATCATTTTAAACGCCTTGCTTTTGCCACTTAAACAACCACTAACATTACTGACTATAAGCGCAATTCTAGGAGGATTGACTATGGCAATTTATACACCAATTATTTTCTATTTAAATAACTTCAAACTACCTGTTGAACTTCGTCCTAGTATACTGACCAATATTGTGATGATTATTGCATCAATATTTTATGCCTGCTTTAGTCTATATGTCATTTTAGATTTTATTACCTAGATTTCCGTGTAGAATTGTCTTTTTCGTCATCTAAGAGTAGAATGCAAACAGGGTCAAAGACGTTTAACCAGATGGCCTTTGAAATGAAAGGGAAATACGATGATCGCAGCAAACAGTTCGGTGAAAGTTAATTCCGGAATTGCATACACAAAATGGTTCATTAAGGAAATCAAGTTCTTTGGAGCAAATGGGGCCACCTGCAATGGTACCGTCTCATTGATTGAGGTTCCAAGTGGTGACCGGAATGTGTTTCGATGGTATGGGAGCTACAATGGTGGAATCTGGGCTGTCAGTGGAGATGGAGCCAGACTTCGTGCTGGTACCAAGGTTCCAGATCCAAGTTCCTTTCCGTTTTCCTTGGACGTGTACGTCAATCAAGGCATCAAGAATTTTGTTGCTAGCTGGCTCAGTCAAAATGTTGACAAACCCAGAGTGTCATCAAGTGTGCACGTTCCAGATAAGGTGGAAGCTAACGCTAATCTAAAACCCGTGGTGAGCGCTTCAAAACTAGAGTTGATACCTAGTGCAGAGTTACCGGTACCAAAACCGCGAGAGATAGTAAAAGCTGAAAGGGATCCGGCAGCGCAGCACATTATATCGATTACTCCACCAACTCCACCACCTCTTCAATGCACAGCTACAACACCTGTTGTCGAAAGGGTGAGAAGGATATCAGGAAGAGAAAAGATTATGAAAGTTGGGAGTGAGAAGAGCATGGAGGACAAATACTTCGATGCTATCATTTCTGTCTCCAATGGGAGCGGTCGACATTCAGTTCAGGATCGTTCAAATGCTCTTCACAAGCAGTTCGAAGCAGGTAAAACTCTCGACGAGCTTTCTAGTGCGATTGGCAAGGGTAGCAACACAACAGTGGTAAATTACCTTGCACTTCAACGCTTGCATCCAAGTTTGAAACCGCTGCTTGATCGCCCGACTCCGACAGAGGACCGCATCCCGATTATACATGGCACTGTCCTTGCGAGGATTGTCCCAGAGAAACAAGTCGAGATTTGGTCTGAGGCAAGGAGAGAGCCAAACAATACACTTGTGTTGGCAAAGATTCATCAATTGGGTAAACCACATTTTGTCTGCCTACGGAAAAAGAATAGGCGGAGTGGTCCCAAAAGGACATCTGCAAAGGTTGTTCGTAGATTTGAGCGCATTGAAGCCGCTTTGATTGAACTCGATTCCATTCTTGGAGGAGGGAGTATCGGGGCCGTTCGAGTTCTCGGTCATGAGGATTCACTCGCTACGCTTACGAGGCTGGATGAATTCGCAAGGAAGATATCCAAGGTGAAAGCTAGCCTTGAAAGTGCTTTGGCAAGTCAGGAAAAAGCTCAGTGACAGTCAACTGAGCAAAGCAAGACGGCATCGCCACATGGGGTGTCGCCTTTTTTATTTATTTAAACGCTAGCAACTCATCCACCTTATTTAAATTTCCCAAGATTTTTGTATTTTTCTGAACAACCTTGTCAGCTAACAGTCTATCCTTTTGCTCACCAATTGATTTAATTATTTTATCCAAAAATTTTTGTTCAATATCATTGAGCTCTGAACTATTTCCATATTCAATAGCATCTGCAAGCTCATCATATTCATCACCATCTAGTCCAAGACAGAATAATGGTAAATCACTCATTGATTTTAATTTAATTTTACCTCCAAAAATTGAAAATCCATAAATCAATTCAGCTCCGCCAGCACGTGCTTTGTTCAAAACGGTATCATCTTTCTCAGATCTCCTATTACTTTTTGAATTTTCTCTGACCTCATCGAACGCACAGATAACATCTCCAGTTTCCTTGTTTACTATCACATTGTCTACACCCCCAGCGTAATCATCATATTTTGCAGAACGTACTACTACATATTTTTTACCAAAAGCTTTGTGAAGCAAAATAGTCATCATCATTTCTAATTGCCTTGATTTTTCTTTTGCTCTTTCGTCGAGATACTTTTCTATAATTTGTTTATCTGTAGCATCAGGTGGAAGACCATATGATTCTAAGCGAAAACTACGTGTATTGGCATTACCAATTCCTGACCATTCTTTTTCTCTTTGTTCAACGAATTCGGTGTCTTCAGCATGGGCTTTTGGATTGAGATCCTTATAAGCATCCATTTGTATATTACACTCCTCGTCGATTAAACCTTCAATCCCATATTTCTTTTTTAATTCAGCAGAAATATCATTTGAAACTAATTGTAAAAGGGAATTGAGGTATTCAAAAGATTCTTTAGCGCTCCTACGCCTCTCATGTGTATTTGGCCTTAGTGTTTCGTACATGTAATAAGTATAACATTTGTGATGAAAAAATAAAAAACCTCACCTCACATACTGTGTGGTGGGTTTGGTGCTGAAGAGACGACAAAAGCGATGTCGCTATGGACGCAGTTTCTTTACCGCATTGAGGACATGGATTGTCGGGTCAAATTGATCATACTCGTAAACTGGAACCATGAAGGTGTCGTCTACATTCATCAGTCTGGCAAACAGGTCTTTGTCGATTGTGCAAATGACAACGGGAATTGTTGGCGATGCATTCAAGCGCAAATACTTGTAGATTGCCACACCAGTCTGTGTTCCCATTTCTGTTTCTGACTCTGAAAGTTCATCGCCGTGAGGAAGTGAACAACCGGTGACAAGTATTCGGGGTCTTTCAGTGTCCGATCGTCTGAACAGTGCGAGAACTTTCGAGGCGTCCCTGCAGAACTCGACATTGAAGCCGGATTCCTGCAGATGCCTGATTCTGAGTGCTGAAGTGGTACGACAATGGTTTGCAAACGCAATAGTCGTGCCGATGCGAGTTTGGTGGTTCATTAGATTTTGGGTGGTTTTTGAGTTGATTTCGTGGAGCTGATTCCGGTACAACTTACAGTTTTTTTGGGTCGATGTCAAATTTTAAGGAATAAAAAACTGCACTGCGCTTGAGCGTAGTGCAAGATGTCGGAGTCCCGATTTCCTACTCCAAAATTTCCCACTTACGATTCAAACCATGTCTACGTCCGAGGTAACTTTCGAAGAGAACCCATTCTCCTTTGGTTTTGACGTATGTCCAAGTCGTAAGCTCAAAGAGGTTCAGCAGACGATGATAATCGTCGCCCCCACACAAGTTGAATGCTTGAAAAATTGCTCTCGCACTTTTGAAAGCACCGTCACAAAATTCTTCGCCACTTCCAAGCAACCTGCAGGTTTTGATTTGACCAGGGCCATTTTTTTGAGGGGTGACTCGGATGTTTTCAAGTGCTTGGTTGAGTCGGTGCTCAAGCTCGCTGCAATCGATTCCTGAGCCCAGGATTATCGGATAGGCCATATGGTCATTGAAAACGACCTCAATCTCCATCAGAGGGCCCCTTGTCGAAGTGATTTTCAGTGAGCGAAAAATGAAGAACGGCCCGTGTAGCCCGACCCTCACTCCATGTGCGCTTTGAAGCGCAAGTTCGTCACTGATACAGATAGGGACGACGCCAGCTTTGGGGTCAGTTATTTCCCATTTCAGGCAGACCTTATTCCATTTTTCCATTTTGCTTCTTTCTGGCTGTTATAGAACTTAAGCACCATGCTCAAGCGTCTGGATTATGCCAGTACTTTTGGAGAACAGCTTGAAATACCATACTTTGTTTGGGGTGATATGTCAAATATACTCAAAACTACAATTCTTTACTAAGTATTTCCATCGCTTTACTAAGGGAAGGATCTTCAACCAAGCCCCTTTCTTTTCTTAGAGAAATTTGGAACTGTAGCATCGCAATCTTCCTCTGAATCATTCTTCTAAATTTTTCTGGACTTAGCTCAGCCTTCTTTTTCTTAATATATTCTTCATTGAACGGAGGTGGCTCTATTCTTTTCAAATAAACAATAGTTAAAGCTGCAATTAAAATTATTATCGGAATTTTCATTCCATTATCAAAATTATTATATATAAAATAAATTGCAATGACTGCTATTATAAAATATATAAATTGTTTAAGTGTAAATGGACCAAATACTTTTTCATCATTCATAATAAAATTATATCACCTAAAATGTTAAACCGCATCAACTCAAACTGAGTAGATGCGGTCATTCGAGCTTCTGCTCCGGTTTTTCACCGAGTGGACTACCACCATTATTTGCGGAAGATGCAGATGTCTATGATGATTAGGACTATTGCAAGTAGCCCATTCCACCAAATACAGTCTCGCGAATACAGCTCAGTGTTTATTTTACCGAACCGCGTTGCGAAAATTGCAGCAACCACGTTTACGGAGAAGAATCCCCGAGCAGCGATCAGCCAAATTCGATCATTGTAGTTCACACTCATGAAGGCGCAACTCGCCAAGAACATGAGTGAGAACACAAAGTAGCGAAAATGACTTTCTCTGCGGAATTTTATCCCCATTCCTGTGACAGGTTTATTGTCGGGTTTCATTCTGATTTATTTCTTGCAAAGTAGTATGACGGTCACTATTGCGAAGACAAAGCCCAGCCCCTTGCTCGAGGTGATTGATTTGTTCAAAATTGCCTCAATGATTGCTGCGGTCAAAATCTGCGAGATAGTGATTATCGCTACAATTTGAGGAACCATCTCCTTTGTGATTTTTGACAGGACTCCTGAAAGGAAGATCATCCCGATACCGCTTATGACCGCAGCTGCGATCATCGATTTCCAATGCGTCTCACTCATACCACCCAACTTTGAAAGTGAAAGGGGA
This sequence comes from uncultured Candidatus Saccharibacteria bacterium, assembly GCA_964468845.1. Classification (GTDB taxonomy): domain Bacteria; phylum Patescibacteriota; class Minisyncoccia; order Phycocordibacterales; family PALSA-1337; genus CAIOGI01. The sequence goes on from CAYXWP010000003.1 coordinate 23,589, forward strand.
GCGACAGTGAGGAAAACTAGGAATGTGAAGATTGTTATTGAGAGGTAGCCATTCAGGTGGCTATTTCTGTTCAGGAATGTTGGGTAAATCCCAAAGCAAACACCGGCCAAGATCGAGGCTACGTACAGAGTTTTCATTGTTGGGTCCTAAATCAAGTTTAAAATGTTTGAGCTGGACAGCTATGGGTTTTTAGTCCCAGTCCATTTTTACATTATAATGGATTAACTAGTTTGTCAATATTGAATTTATCATGCGTGATTATTCGTAGTATAATATAGGCATGGAAAATATAACTATATTATTCGATATATTAATAGCTTTGCTGTCGCTTTGGGTTCTTTTTAAATTAATTGGACACGGTGGAACAATTGGTAAGACGTTATCGCTTGTCGGTTATGGAATTGTAGTAATTGGATTCTCACAGATTATCGAAACTGTTGGACTTATTTTTTTTAATGAAAATGTTTTTGATGTGCATATTATTCATCGATCAATTCTAACCCTCGGTTTCTTTATAGTGGCCTTTGGATTTAAAAAAATGATGGATAATAAGTAATAGTTTAGTTTGATTCAATTATTTCAGTATATAACTTTATAAGTTTTTTGGAAATTGAATTGCTTGAAAATTGTCTTGATGTTTCCATTGCTTGAATAGAAATATTCTCTCTTAGCGTCTTGTCCTTAAGTAGTATCTCAATTTTTTTAATTGCATCCGATACAGACGTAACAATATAACCATTTACACCGTTTTTTATTATTTCAGGAGCAACACCAACAGAATATACAATAGGCACTAATCCTTGAGACATTCCTTCAATAAGAGATAAGGAGAAGCCCTCATATCTTGATGGTATAAAAAGTATACTTCCTTTCAGTGGTCGAAGCATTTCAGGTAGTTTATCTTTTATCGTATTAAAAAATAGGGTATGGCGGGGTATTTTAGTCTGTAACCATTCAATAAGCTTTTTGTTTGTTGTCATGCAAAAAGTATGTTTTTGAATATTTGGAAAATGCTGAAAGAGTTCGATAAGACGATCAAGCCCTTTAAGCTTCAATGTAAAAACGTCACTTCCAAGACGTCCAAGAAATATAAGACTTGGTTCTGTGACGAATTCTTGTTTTGTCGGCTCAAGCCAGTAGTCTTCAATGGCGTTATGAATCAAATGTATTTTATCTTCGCTGATACCAGCAACAAGTAACTCCTTTTTTACATTCTCTGATGATGCAATAACTGCTGTCGCTCGTGAGGCTACGTACTCCTCAATCTCAGCTATGTCACGCAAGGGTCTTCTTGTCTTAACATTAAGTTCGGTAAGGATTCCATCTTTTTTAAGTTTGTACCAAATCTTTTTCCCTCCATTTTCTAGGTTTCTAGCCATAGGAGTTGCATTCAAAAAACCACGAGTTGTAGAGCCAAAGTGGCTAACCACTGGAATCGGATATGCAAGAAAGGGTAGTGGAGTGTATGTTGTACCCTGAATGAGATCAAACTTAAGAATCTCTTTTCGGCGTTCAAGAAGTGAATAAAAGAAAAGGATATTCCTGAGACCACCAAGGTGTGTCGGTGTCTCGACAAGTGTTGTGTGAGGATAAAAGTTTTTTATATTGACGCCAGACTCCTTCAGCTTAAAAGTCATTAGATCGTTAATGTAATGTGCACCAGTTCCGAGTTTTTTCTCATTATGTATAAATGCTATTTTCATCGAATTGTTTGAACGCATGAAAGGCATTATATACTAGTTACTATTATATTGTAATTATTTATCACTTATTTTTACTTCTTTGAACAGCCAATGAAATGACGATGACAATTAAAATAGCTATAATGATTTGGTAATTTACTGTTGCAGTATTATTTTTTCCTGTCGTGCCTGTACCATTTTGATTTGGAGTTTCACTTGAAATTTTTGCAATAAATGATAAATTCCCAATTCCCGGAGCTGGATCCTCATTAGCAATTACTGGAAGGGATGTTGAATCGTAAAATGTAATATTTGGGACAATAAATAAGCGTTGTGCAGTATACCCACCTTCAAAACAATCTCCAATTGTCGAGACAACAAGTACCAAATACATATTATCAGGTGTTTTGTAACCTTCTATTATGTGCTGTTGATTAGCCTTACATCCTGAATAAGTTAATGTTGTTTTCTTAACATTATTCTGAAAAATATCGATAGTAAAATCTGTTTTTCCAAAAAATCCCTTCGCCTCATCTATTTCTTGCACATCGATTGCGGTTGTAACCGCAGTTACTTTATTTTTGTTTAAATCAATTCGTTTTAATATCGTTGGGTATTTTGCTAGTGTAACTTCTCGCTCCGTCTCATAATCCAAGTTACTTAATTTTTCAGATTGATTGCATGAAAGTACCACTTTCTTTTCGCCGGTTTGAATATTTTGAGAGTAGATTTCTGGAGGGCAGCCCCTGCCACCTTGACTGTGTACCTCATATATTATTTCCGACGCATTATCTAATGCGCTTTGGATGTTACTTATATAAGTTGGACCACCAACAGTAGCATTGGAAGCGCCTACATTAAAGAAATAACTAATTATTAAAATAGTACTAAAAATTATAATTTTTTTCATTTAAATATTATACAATGCATTGTATAAATGGAGAAGGGTCTAAGGTCTAGTGACAGGGGACTATGGTGTATTGTATGTACATAATGCATAATAAATAATCATGAGAACTTTCATCATCGAGCTTTGGCGTTTCTTTATCGCTAATCTACGTGCCAGTATTTTTGGTGTATTTCTGCTTGCAATGTTTTTGCTGACCGAGACTATCACTATTCCTCTTCTAAGCCGTTACGACTTTATTCTTCTTGCTGCTGTCGGTTTCCAGATATGCATGTTGCTATTTAGATTTGAGAGGCCGAGAGAGTTTTTTGTTATCATCATTTTTCATTTATTAGCAACAGGCATGGAATTATTTAAAACTCATCCTTCTGTCGGTTCATGGACTTACCCGGATATTGGAAATGCGATTTTTGCGCTAGGTACCGTGCCACTATTTACTGGTTTTCTGTATTCGGCTATTGGTAGCTACATTTCCCGCGCCTTTGTTTTTCTGAAATTATCATATGAAAATTTTCCCGCCTATTACCATCTCTGGATACTCGCCGTCCTTATTTATATAAATTTTTTTACACATCACTTTACATATGATATTCGATATGTCTTATTTGTATATGTGCTAATTATATTTTACAAAACCAAAGTGCATTTTCAGGTGTATCGTAAGGAGCGTAGTATGCCATTTTTGTTAACTGTAATTCTGACCGCGCTATTTGTCTGGATAGCTGAGAACATTGGTACTTTTACGCGCATTTGGCTTTATCCGAGTCAGATGGAGTATTGGCATCTTGTCTCGTTTAATAAGACAGGTTCGTGGTTCCTTCTCCTTATCCTAAGTTTTGTACTGGTCTCTATTATTTATAGGGATAAGCTCTCGCACGGTAAGGAGAGTCAGGAGAAGCATGGGGATTTTATCGTTTAATTTAAAGTAGATATCGACCACAGCATCTCCAAAATTTATATATTAAATATAAATTAAGTTATAAACAGCTTATTAACATAATTACACATAATTAGAGCTATTTACCATTGACTTAAAAATATTTACATACTAAAATTAAGAATAGATTAAGATTTATTTTGGTGAAATGTAAATTACCAAAAGTAAATCAAAACAGCACAACGAGAAAATTTGAGTCAATTATGAATACGGAAACAAATAATGCAGTTCAAGTTTCGGATGGAAACACCGTCAAACCCTCCCAACTTGAGGGAGAGGTATCAAGTGATCGTGTGGAAACAAGTCCAAAACATTTGCATAAAAGTGCAGCCACGGTAGAACAGGAGGAGCATAAGTTGTGGTTGGCCTGCATTGAGAACATTGTGAAGCAATAGCTTCTTCAATCGAACGTCAGGAGTAAAATCCAGGCGTTCGATTGTTTATTCTACTTTTTGATATTACCTTGTAATACAGCACCATTAGTGCATAATTGTGTTAGATAGAAAGGGGTGGACAATGAAAACAAAAACTAGTCATCTAAAAGCACTTTCCACGGCTAAACAGACCGAAATAGGTCGTTTGTGGAACAAAAGACTTCGGGACCCATTTGCTTTTGTTCCAAAGCAGAATAGGGGGGAAGGGCTAAGTCCAACCGAAGCAAGAAAGACCAATGCTCTCTTTGGTAAGTTTGCCGCAGGTTATTTGAAAAAGACCATAGCACGTATCACTAATCCTTCAGATGTCATTCGCCGGCAGAAGAAGAAAAAGAAAATTGTAGCTGTCGGTTATGGATTGGGTTACGATTGTATGTGGTTGCGAGAAGCCACAATGGCAGGATTTCAAACTTTTTGGATTGAGGTCAGTAGTATCGCTTGGATTTGGGCAACAACGAATCTCAACAACCAATTTCAAGATTTTGAATCTACATTATCTCACCTAAGACCAATGGTGAAGACGTGTGAGATTCAATCGTTGCTGGCTAGACCCCGCGAGTCTGAACTAAACTTGGCCAGTGTGGAGATCTGGTATCTTTGTCGCCTTTTAAATTGTTTGTCGACACAATCGGCAAAAATAGTTCTTCAAGAGATTGGTCGGGTAACCTTGGGGCCTGATTACAATTCTTCAAAACGAGGCGCGGTAGTTATCATAAACGCTTTGTCCGATCATAACCAAATAGATCCGCACGTTGGAACGAGTATCATGCGAAGCAAAAAGATGATACTTTCAAACTTGAGCCGAGGTGCGGGTTGCAGTGTTCGAGCTCGGTTTGTCGAGCATTACAGGTATTTTGGGAAATTGGTGACAGCTATGACCGTTATGGTTTCTGAGTAGGGGGAGTATGTGGGACGAGATCTTTTCTGGTTTTGGCCTACTTTTTTAAATAATATGATTATAGATATATTAACATTATTAAACGAAACCACTATTCGCTGTTTGGATGAGACTGATGAAAATAAAGTCATCAGTAGTTTTTCTGAATTAGCGGTAGGTATTTTGAATGCAAATTTTTGTTTTGTCTGGATGAAAAATAAGGATGAAGACTTTGAATTAGTCTATCGAAGTCGTAATTTACCATATACACCACTTTTACCAAGAAAATATGGTCGCAATA
>CAYXWP010000003.1:28826-32304 GCA_964468845.1 uncultured Candidatus Saccharibacteria bacterium
TCTATACTTACATCAAAGAATACCCCTGTCCATAGAAATATAAATACTAAAAAAATAAGACTCGCAGCATTTATTCGAAAAATATCGAAGCGATGGAAAATTTTGTCTAACAAGAGAAGAGTGACGATACGGATAAAAAAAATTCCATCAGTTTCAATACTGGGAGATGAATCATACTTGAATAAGCTTTTTACAAATATTGTAAAAAATGCAGTTACTTATGGAAAAGATAATAGCCACATTTTATTATCAGGAATAATACAAGGGGATAGGGTTAGAATTGATATACATGATGATGGTATAGGTATACCACCTCAGGACCTGGAATATATTTTCGAAAGATTTTATAGAGTGGATAAGTCACGAACAAATTTTAAAGATAATCCTCGAACTGGCCTTGGACTGGCTATTGTTAAATGGATTGCTGAGGCACATGGAGGTGAAGTAACCGCAACTAGTACTCTTGGAAAAGGGAGTACATTCTCAGTATTTTTGCCGTTCATTTCATCACAGTAATATTTAATATATAAAAGACGAACCGCATCTGCCTATGGCGAGATGCGGTTTGCTGTAAGTGAGATTGTCCTGTCGTCCCTAACCATTTCGGAGAAACTCACATGCTTGTTCATTCGCGATTTCATCAATCGCGTGAGCCAAGTCGAACCCGAAATGTTCCTCGATTTCCGCGTCCGGAAACGCGTTGTCGTGACGAGTGAGGTGCTCGTTGTCTCCTGAGCCTACGTTTCCGTAGCAACTACTGACGTCACCAGTAACTCGGGACTCGTCGAGGTTCCCGAAGATGTTGCTGACATTCCCCCAGATCTGGGAGACGTCACCGCGGAGACCACTGACGTCTCCGGAAAGGAGAGTCACATCTCCCCTCAGGTGGCTACTGACTCTACCAGAAATCCTGGCAACACTCCCGCTGATATTGCGGAAGTTGCCATAGACCCCTGTATGCAGGCCCGTGACTTTGGAGTGAACTGACATCTGACGATTTTCCTTAATCATATTCTGAATTCCTTGTTTTTTGGCTATTTGTTGTGGTTAGGTTTAGCTGTATCTCCCAAAACACCTAAATGCCCTAGGAGATACAGCCAACCTTAACGAATATTTCAAAATGCTATTACCTATATATAATAGCATAAATTGCTACTTATGTCAAATAATGTGCAATGGCAAACAACATTGAATTATCTGACTATTTTATACTAAAAATGCCTTAATCGCTGGGATTTGATAAGATAATCCCATGATTAAATCCATGACTAAAAAAGGAATCGCCACAGGTACTGTGCATAAGGTACCAGCTGACATGCGAAAGGTTCTCACTACCAAACCAGCTGTGATGGTGATGTGGGAAGATATTACTCCACTTGCTCGTAATGAGTGGATATGTTGGATAGAGTCTGCAAAGAAATCAGAGACAAGAGAGCGTAGAATGAGAATAATGTGCGAGAAGCTTACGGCTGGAAAACGCCGACCTTGTTGTTGGGCTGGTTGCGTTCATCGCTCAAGTTAGAATTATGTGTGTAAGGTAAAACACTCACAGCCTTTATTCTTTAAAAGTATTCTTTGCTCCTTCAATGTATTTATAAATTTGTTTTGTTTGCCTTGTCCAATAGCAAATCGTGTCTCAAGTGGTGTGTGATGCTTGTATCCTCTTTTAGAAAATTCCTTTACTAGAGCCTCATGCCTTAGATATAAGGCCTTTTGTTTCCCAAACCATCTTAAAGTTTCTGGATGTCTAGAATACCCGCCTTTGCCAGAATGCTTTGTTAAAATATTCCATAGGCCATGTAACTCACGATGCTCTGCAAGCAGGTGCTTTCTGCATAAATATTTTGGATTTATATCCCAGATGCGCATAATTACTTATTTAAGTAGGTTATTGTTAACTGTAACACTGTGGCAAATGAAACCCAAAGTAAATATGGAATATTGATATAGACTACCCATCTGAGATCAATTGATGATTTCCATACAGCTATTAGTGCCCAAACTAGGGTCACGAGAACTAATAAAATATCTATTGATGCTAAAAAATTATTCTTTAATCCAAATTGTAGATATGTAAATGAAAAATTGAAAACAAGATTTAATATAAAAGGCAATGCGATTAGCCACGTGATTGTGCCAGTAAATGCCTTATAAATAATAGTACCGAAAGATAAAAATATAATTGCATAAAGAACAGTCCAAACTGGACCAAAAAGATAGCCTGGTGGGGACCATGTTGGTTTGATAAGTTGTGAATACCAGTTATATGCATTCATATGCAAATTATAACATGGACTAGTACCCAGCGATGTGCTTAAAGAGAATCAATTTTAAAGCTATTTCAGCCGAACTGACTTTGTTGTATTTGACAATACAACTTGCATCGTATATCATTCAAATATGCGTTTGAACGTATTAGCTAAATTAATGCGCACAGCAGGGGATGAAAGCAGACTTAAAATTCTGTGTGTGATCTTTGGTGAGAAAAAGGTATGCGTGTCAGAAATAGCAGAAGAATTAGATATGAGTATTGCGATTGTGTCGCATCATCTTCAGGTTATGTCTAAAGAGGGGTTGGTCGTACCACTCCGTGAAGGTAAGAGAGTTTGCTACGAACTTCCAATAGATCCGTTTGTAAAAGATTTAAAAAAGTTTGTATGTAAATATAAGTAGTTTCTCATTATTAAAAGATATAAAAAAATTAAATTAATATAAAAATATGAATAAAAAAAATCACAAAGTAATCGTATATTCAACACCAACATGCCCGTATTGTGTATACGCAAAGGAGTATTTCAAAGAGAATGCTGTTTCTTTTGATGACATTGACGTGACAAAGGATAGAGCAAAGGCACAGGAGATGGTTATGAAAAGTGGTCAAATGGGCGTGCCAGTTATTGACATAGATGGAAACATTTTGGTCGGATTTCAGCCAGAAGAATTTGAAAGATTGTTAAATTTATAATTAGTATATAATAATAAGTATGAAAAAATATTTTATTATTGGAATAGGTTTTATTATACTTATCGCAATGCTATTTATATTTAACAAGCCAAGCGCCGGAGGACTATTAAATTCGACAAGTTTTATAAATCAGTACAAAAATACACCAGGTGCAGTAATGATAGATGTTCGTACTCCTGCAGAATTTAATGCTGGACATATTGCTTCTGCTATAAATATCGACTATTACGATTCAGATTCGTTTACACGAGAAATTAAAAAATTAGATAAATCAAAAACATATTTTGTGTATTGTCGTTCAGGTAATAGGTCTTCAAAGGCTATACTAATAATGAAAGACAATTTAATTAGAAATACATTTGATCTTAGGGGAGGCGTTGTTTCTGCACCAAAACTTTTAAATTAAAGAATGGAAAGAAAAACGCATCCTATATTGTATTAGAGGTAGAAGGGTTGAAGGATATGGTAAATCAATATAAATCAATCTTTCTTTAACAATCTTTAATCAAAAAA
>CAYXWP010000004.1:0-20133 GCA_964468845.1 uncultured Candidatus Saccharibacteria bacterium
AGTTTTTCTGAGCTCGTTGATTTAAGAAGGGAAAAATCAAAACCTAGGGAGAATAATGACGAAAAGTATGTTGCACTAGAACATCTTGGACAAGGTACAGGAAACTTGTTGAACATCGGTCATTCTTCCGATACAAAAAGTATTAACTCAGTTTTTAAGAAAGGAGATATTCTTTTTGCAAAGCTAAGGCCGTACCTACGAAAATATTGGAAAGCAGAATTTGATGGGATATGTACATCAGAATTATTGGTTTTCATTCCTAAATTGCAAAGTGACACAGATTTTGTATTTCAGCTTGTACAATCGGAAAGTTTTGTTCAACACTCGGTTTCTAAATCATTTGGGACTAAGATGCCCAGAACTGACTGGGGTATTGTATCAGAGTTTAAAACTCAAGTTCCGTCACCAAAAAGAAGGCAAAAAATCGCAGAAATTCTTTCAGCTGTCGATACAAAGATTTTGGTTAATAAGAAATTAAAAGAAAAACTTACTCTTCTCAAAAAAGGCCTAATGCAGGATTTATTAAGTGGGAAGGTGAGAGTAATTAATAAAAAAATATGAACGAAGAACAACTTAAAAAACAAACTCAGGAAATAGAACAACTTCTTGCTAATGCAAAAATTAGTATTGCTGAACTTAATGAAATAAAAAGCCAAGCTACACAAGCGAGATCAACTATAAAAAGTAGAGAAACAGAATCAAGTAATCGATGTTCAGAAATTGATGGTTTGAAAGCAAAAGCCAATCAAATTGTTACACAAATTAATACTTCTGTGCAGTCAGTATCAGAAAAAATTACTGAAATACAGGTATATTACCCTAAATTTATCGAATTAAAGACAAAAGTTGAGAATGAAGAAACTGGGCTCGATGCCCTTTATACCCAAGTGCTGGACTTCAGGGATGATGCTGTAAAAGTTAAAAAAGCCGCGGATGATCAGCTTATTGAAATTAAAGGAAGACTAAAAGATGTTGATGCAATAAAAATACAGACGCAGGATCGTAAAGGTGAAATAGATAAATTAGTAGGTGACAGTCAATCATTGAGGGATAGTATCAGTCAACACCTTGAGCTGATTGATCCGAGTGTTCTGCGTCACGAGTTTAAAAAAAGAGAAAAAACATTAATTTGGTTTGTTGGTATCTGGGGCACAGTAGCTATCATTTCACTGATAGGATTTGGTGTAAGTATTCTTTTTGTTTTTAATAAGTTAGCAGTTAATGGTTTTTCTGGATGGCATGATTGGTATCGAATATTATTTACAACCCCGTTATTAATATTGGTAGCTTGGGCGTCGAAAAATTATGGAGAAGAAAGAAAACTTCTGGAGCGCTATGCCTTTAAAGCTGTCATCTCGACTTCACTCACTAGCTATATCAAGCTCCTGTCAGATCGTTTTAAGGATGCGCATGATGAAATTCTTGCTTTCACTAGTGAGGCATTACGAAAACTATATAAAGAACCATATGAAGAGATTGACGTAAAAAAGCGTGGTAATATTTCTTTATGGAATATATTTAAAGCCGAAGTTGAATTAGATGAAAAAGTAAAAAATGAAGTAGATAAGGCAGTACAAAAGAAGGTGGAGAAGGAAGTTGAAAATCTTCTATGAAATTAGGTAAATTAATTATTTTTCCGATATTAGTGAAATAATCAAATAGTATACAATACACATATGTTTTTCAAATCAAACAAAGAAATAAAGACAGAGGACCTGAAGCTTTCAGATTATAATCAAATCTGGACTAAGTTTTGCTTTTTAGATGAGTCTGGGAGTCTTTCTAATCGTACAGAGCCATATTTCACTGTGGGATTATTAAAGATGAGTATGCCGTATTATCTGCAAAGTAGGATTTTATACGAAAGAAGCAAGAGAAATTTCCATGATGAGATAAAATTCAATAAGATTTCAAAAAGTAATATTGATTTTGCCAAATTTGTCATTGATGCTTTCTTTGACACTAGAAGTCTAAACTTTTATTCATACACAACACATAAGCATAGTAAATATTTTCAGAATAATTTTGCAAATGACATTTGGTCAGCTTATGAAAAAATTACATTAAAATTACTTGGGGTAGCTCTGGCTGAAAAAGAAATCCTTATTCTAATTGCTGATCACATCACCACTCCAAAGGATGTTAGGTTTGAGGTTGAAATAAAAAAGAACTTTAATGAATCAAAAAAGAGACTCGCTTTGTCTGGAGTATGTAGATTTGATTCAAAATCAAATGATTTGTTGCAAGTCGTTGATCTTATTATAGGCAGTATTACTTATGACATAAAATATCAAAACAAGCTAGTTTCGGGAGATGAATTTAAGCTAAAACTAGTAAAGTATGTTAAAGGCAAACTGGGAGTTGATACTTTTACAAAACGTTTCCAGAACCACAATTTTAGCATCTTTGTTGAACAAGATAATGGTATTGTGACAAATGAAAAGGGGCCATCGTCCTAACGGTCGACGCCCCTTTTCGATACTGTATACATAGTCTATAGAATTCACCGTCAAAAGTCAAGAGTTATCAACATAGTAATAAATACATGAAATTTAACGAACAAATTACAATAGAAAACTATATTATCAGGTTTATTAAAGATAAACTCAATTTTGAGTACATTAAACCAGAGGAATTTGTAAAGCTCCGTGATCTTGAGAGTGAATACATCATCAAATCGCAATTACTAGATGCAGTTAAAAGAATAAACAATGTTGATGATGCTGTGGCGAAAAGTGTTTTGCGAGAAGTAAATAAAATAGATTCAAACAAGGATTTTCTGGATGCTATTCGTAATGGTATTAATCTGAAAGATCCTACTACAGGACTTTTTTGTGACTATAAAACATTAGATTTTGATATTCCAGAAAATAATCAATTTGTTGTTACCAATCAATTCTATTTTGAAGGAGATACAGAAAATATCCGTCCTGATGTTATGATTTTTGTGAATGGGCTCCCACTTGTAGATATTGAGGCAAAGAGCCCAACGGCTTCAGAGGGGGTAAGTTTTGAAAATGGTATTGATCAGATAAAGAGATACGAAAAAGTAGCTCGCAGGCTGTTTATACCTAATTGTTTCAATATTGCAAGTGATGGGCTTAAAACAGTGTATGGAGCAACAGGCTCACCGAAGCAATACTTCCTACAGTGGCGTGACGAAGATGTTGAGAAAGAACTTGGTGGAGATCTTGAGATGACTCTGTTCTCACTACTCTCTAAAGAAAACTTTTTGGATATCATACAGAACTTTATTTTGTTTGAAAAGGAAAAACAAAAGATAGTAAAAAAAATTGCTCGTTATCAACAAATGAGAGCAACAAATAAAATTTTGGAGCGTGTGGTGACAAAAGAAAAGCGTCAGGGACTTATTTGGCACACGCAAGGGTCTGGCAAGACTTTGACGATGTATTTTACAGCATGGAAATTGCGCTTCAATAAGCAACTCGCCAATCCAAAGGTATTTATTTTGGTTGATCGCGTAGACTTGGATGATCAAATATTCGAGACGTTTACAAATGCGGGAGGTAAAAATATTATACGTGTAACGTCACGCAAAGATTTGGAGGAAAAAATTCAGTCACCAGAGAAAGGAATTTTTATCACAACTATACAAAAGTTTTCTGAGCTCGGCAATAAAGTTGAAAATCTTGACGAGAATGTCATTATTCTTTCTGACGAGGCACATCGGGGCGACGAAGGTGTGTCGGGTATAAATATGCGTAATGCATTCAAGAAAGCATTCTTCTTTGGATTTACTGGAACACCTGTTGATAAAACTCACACAAATACTTTTCGAAATTATGAAGGTGAAGGTAAGCGATATTTGGATTATTACTCCATACAGCAAGCTATTGATGACGGAGCAACAATTCCAGTAACCTACGAGGCAAGACTTTCAAAGTTTTCTATTGACGAGGAAAAACTGGACCAACAATTTGAAGAAATCGCAAGAGATTTGTCAGACAAGCAAAAGACAGAGCTCGTGAAGAAATATGGTAAAAAGGCGGCACTAGTGAAACTTTCAAGGCGTATGGAAGCAATAGCTAAGGATATTATAGAGCATAGTATCTGCTATATCATACCGAATGGCTTTAAGGCACAGATAGTGGCATATGATCGAGAGGCTGTAGCCACTTACAAAAAATTACTTGATAAGCTTGTATCTCCAGAATGGTCTGCTGTCGTATACTCTCCGGGCGATCCGAATAGTGATTCTGATGACCTAAAAATCTACAACACGAGTAAACGTGAGCGTGAACAAATTATTGAACGATTTAAAGATCCAAAATCATCACTTAAATTTCTCCTAGTATGTGACATGTTGCTCACTGGTTTTGATGCCCCAGTTGAACAGGTGATGTATCTTGATAAACCACTTCGTGATCACAATCTCTTGCAAGCAATTGCTCGTACAAACCGAGTATATAAAAATAAAGAGGCAGGAAAAATCATTGACTACTACGGCATCACAAGAAATCTTTACGATGCGCTTGATTTTGATGAGGATGTTGTTGATTCGGCGATGATTAATATTGAGCGAATAAAGGAAAGATTTACTGATATTTTGAATGATGTTATGAAAATATTCACAGGAGTGAACACCGAAGACCCTTCGATGAACAATCTTCGTCGATGTTTGAAGATTTTTATCGATAATCAAGATAAGCAGAAATATTTTGTAGAGAAATATATGAAGCTCAAGAGTCTATTTGAGTTTCTTTCACCCGATCCATTTTTACACCAGCATGTTCGCTCATTTGAATGGGTAACGAGTTTCTATCTAGCATTTTTGAAAGAATTTAAAAGTGAAGACGACAAGTATTTACTTGAAGAATATGGTGAAAAAGTACGCGAACTTATACAAAAGAGCAATATTATTGATTATGAAGGAATCACAAAAAATTTTCGTGAACTTCGCGTAAATGATTTGTATACACTTGAGAGACTAAAAGGAATGGACGAGGAAGAAAAGGCTCTTAACCTTGAGAAAATGCTAAAGCAGGAAATTTCTATCAACCTAGATGAAAATCCTGCATATCAAAAGTTTAGTGAGAGGCTTTCGGCTATTCGTCGTGAATTTGAGCAGAACCAGATTGATCTTGCCGAGCGAATTCGTAGATATGAGGAATTAATGCGTGATATTAAGACAAAAGGGGATGAAGCAAAGGATTTAGGTCTTGATCTGAAGGAGTATGCACTTTATGTAATTTCGCAAGAATTCATTGACGGTGGAAAAGATGAGGTAATAAAGGAATTTGTGAAGGAACTGCGGATTCGAATTGAAGATGATCTTGATCTGAGGTGGCAGGAATCCTCAAAGCGAGATGTGTTTGTAAAGGATATAAAACAAACGTTACAGGAATTGATTTTGAGAGATTATAAAAGTCGGTTTATTGTTAAAGACTTCCCAAAATTCTTAAATCGATTGGTGGACATAATTATCAAGAAATTCTAGCCAGAAAATATATAGAATGGAAAAGAAAATCCCTTATAAACTTAAAAGAAGCAAAAGGGCAAAAAGAATGCGCCTTGCGGTGTATTGTGATGGCAGTGTTGTTGTCACAACTCCTCTTGGTGTAGAGCAGTCGCTTGTCGAAAAATTTATTGCTGACAAAAAACAGTGGGTTTTGGACAAAATTCACTTTTTCAAAAGTGTCGACAGCAATGCAATTCGTACGTATTCACGAAAAGATTATTTGCAAAATATGGATAAGGTTTTAATCCTTGTGCGTGAGCGAGTCAATTTCTATAATAAGATATATGGATTTTTTTTCAATAAAATTTTTATTAAAAATCAAAAGACTCGTTGGGGAAGTTGTTCGTGCAAGCAAAATCTTAATTTAAATTATAAAATCATTTTTTTATCACAAAAGCATCAAGACTATATTATTGTGCACGAAATGTGTCACTTAAAAGAATTTAATCACTCAAGGAAATTCTGGGCACTCGTAGAGAAGGCCCTCCCAGATTATTTAGATATTAAGAAAGAGCTCCGTAATCATGAGTTATTTTACAGATAAATTCCATACTTCCTACCTCTTCACAAAAAACTCCTCATACCAAACTAAGAAAGTTAGCACTGTCCATATCTTTCTCGAGTTATTTTTCTTCGCACTCTTATGTTCATCTAATAGGTGTAGAATTTTCTCTTGATTAAAATACTTTGCTGAAACTTCATTCATAAAATACTTTTTAACAAAATCATAGTATTTATCTTCTCTTAACCATTCAACAAGCGGAAGTGGAAATGCCATCTTTGTTCTGTTTGCACTAGTTAGATTTATCTTTTTACTTGAAGCAAGACGCAATGCAAGTTTTGTATTATCTTTACTCACTTTACATTTTGTCGGTACAGTTCTAGCAAGTTTAAAAATTTCCATATCTAGAAAGGGCACTCGAAGCTCAAGTGAATTTGCCATACTCATTTTGTCTGCCTTAAGTAGGATTTCTTGAACCATCCAAACATGAATATCTAGATTTTGCATTTTAGTAATATCATCAAGATTTTTTACTTCATCATAAAATGGCTTTGTATATGTAAAAGGATCTTTGCTTTCATATTTATTTTTAAGGATTTCCGCACGCTCCTCAATAGTATAAATATTGCTATTCCCAAGATACCTTTCTTCAACCGTTTTACTTCCTCGTATAATAAAGTTCTTGCCTTTAAAATCTGGCAGAAGTTTAATAGCTGAAGCAAAACCTTTTCTCAAAAAGAGTGGAATTCTTTGATAGTTTTTTAGAGCTAATGGCTCCTTGTAAACATTGTAACCGCCAAACATTTCATCGGCTCCTTCACCAGACAAAACTACTTTAACTTTCTTTGAAGCTAAACCAGAGAGAAAATACAAAAGATTCGCACTTGGATTGGCAAGTGGCTCGTCCAAATGATATTGCACCTTTCCAACATTATCAAAATATTCCTCTGATGTGACAATTTTTAATTCATTCCCAACTCCGATTTCATTCGCCAATTCCTTCGCACTTTTATCTTCACTATATTTCTTATCGTCAAAACCAATTGTGAAGGTTTTCATCTTATTCAACCTCGATGCTTCATATGCCACAATACTTGAATCCACACCGCCAGAGAGAAAACAACCAACTTCTACATCACTTATTTTATGTGCAAGAACAGATTCCTCAAGAGTTTTAGAAATTTCATTTGCAAAGTATTCCATGGATTTGCTTTCGTCCATGTCGAAACTAACTTGGAAGTATTTGTTAATCGTTAGTTTTTCATTTTGATATTCGAAATAGTGTCCCGGTGGAAGTTTAAAAACATTTTTGAAGAATGTTTCATTGCCTGGTATACAACTAAAAGTCAGGTAATCAGGAAGTCGACTTTCGTTCAATTCTTTTCTAAAATCGGGGTGGGGGAGGAAGCCTTTAATTTCAGACCCAAAGAAAAAAATATTGCCCATTTTTGCATAATACATTGGTTTTATACCAAAAAAATCCCTAGCTCCAAAAATTTTCTTTTTATTTTTATCCCAAATTATAAAGGAGAACATTCCGCGAAGTTTATTGAGTAAATCTTTGCCGTATTCTTCATAACCATGCACAAGGACTTCGGAATCTGTATGAGTATAGAATTTATGTCCCTTGCTTATCAAATCCTCGCGTAGAATTTGATAATTATATATTTCACCATTAAAAACTAAGACCATACTTTTGTCCTCGTTATAAATAGGTTGAGAACCACCTTCGAGGTCGATAATACTTAATCTTCGAAATCCTATAGAGATATCTTCGTCAATATATACATCAGCAGAGTCTGGACCTCTATGAGAAATGGTGGAAAGCATTTTAGAAAGAATTTCTTTTCTATTGTTGCAACCTTCTGTAAATCCTATAAATCCACACATATATTTTGAGTTTTGAAGCTGTTAATTTCATGATTATAGCACAGTTTTTCAGTATTTTTTGTGTTATAATTAAAAAATGAAAAAATTGCTGAAGAAAACAACTCCAAATTTTGTTTTTGAAGCGTATTATTATTCTTTAGCGCTTCTAAGTTCTAAATTTTACTCAAATCCTTCAGAAAAAATGATTGTGATCGGAGTTGTTGGTACAAAAGGGAAGACTTCAACAATTAACTTTATTTGGTCAGTTTTAATGGCTGGAGGACAGAAAACAGGCATAGTAAGTACCGCAAATATTCGTATTGGAAGCCAAGAATTTCTCAATGATTATCACATGACTATGCCTGGCAGGTTTGTTATACAAAAGTTGATGGCTGATATGGTAAAGGAGGGTTGTAAGTTTTGTATTGTTGAAACTACATCGGAGGGTATAAAACAGCATAGGAATATTGGAATAAATTACGATATTTTGGTATTTACAAATCTTTTTCCGGAGCATTTGCCTTCACATGGCGGAAGTTTTGAAAAATATAAAGAAACAAAAGGAAAAGTTTTTGCTAGCTTGATGGATTTGAGAAAAAAGAATATTGATGGCAGGGAAGTTGATAAGATAATAGTTGCGAACAAAGATAGCGAACACGCAGATTATTTTCTACAGTTCGATGCTGATAAAAAAATTACTTATGCTTTAAATGGCCAGCCGGAGGTTGCCTCCCTTGAGGTGAATTATAAGGCAGAAAACATTCAAGACTCAATTTCCGGAGTTTCCTTTAATGTAAATAATGAGGCCTATAACATAAATATACTCGGTAAGTTTAATGTATATAATGCTTTGCCAGCTATTGTTATTGCACAAAATTTTAATATAAATAATTCTGAAATTAAAAAAGGTTTGGAAAATCTTGAAGTTATTCCTGGCAGAATGGAAATAATATATCAGGGACAAAATTTTACAGTTATAGTTGACTATGCACATGAAAAGGAAAGTATGACCAACCTTCTGCAGACAGCGAATTCTATAAAAAAAGAAGGGAAGAAGGTCATTGTAGTTTTGGGTGCTGAAGGTGGTGGTAGAGATAAGGCCAAAAGACCTCAGATGGGCAAGGTTTGTGGAGAATTGGCTGACTATGTCATCGTTGCAAATGTCGATCCGTATGATGATGATCCAAAAATTATTCTTGAAGATATTGCTTTGGCCAGTGAAAATGCTGGAAAAATTAGAAATCAAAACTTGTTTATTATTGAAGACAGAAAGTCTGCAATTGCAAAAGCATTATCACTCGCGGGAGCAGAAGATATTGTTTTGATAACTGGCAAAGGTGCTGAACAGTCAATGATTATCGGTTCACAAACCATTCCTTGGGACGACAGAAAAGTTGTAAAAGAGGGAATAACTACCCTACTTGAAAAAAATAAAAATGATATACTAAATAGTAAATAATAACTAATAAATAACCACAAATTTTATGATTAAATGGATAATAATCGGTTTAATAGGTCTAATCATACTAGGTTACCTTGGTTTCGACGTCAGAAAGGCTGTAGAGGCACCAGCTTCGCAGAGCAATATAGAGTATGTAAAGAATGTCGTTGTTTATGTCTGGAACACGTATCTTGCTAAGCCTGCAAAATACCTTTGGGGCGTTTTTGTGGATTTAATTTGGAATACTGCAATAGATAATTTGAAGAAGATAAAGAATGGGGAACCAACAAATATTCAGACGAGCATGCCACCATTACCAGAGATTCAGACGAGATAGTTAAAGACAGCAAAAAATACAATTTAAGATAGGGAATGGGCGTTTCTGAGGAACGCCTTATTTTCTGGTATACTAGTGGCTAAAAGATATATTGTGCGACACTCTATATCTAGCAAAGTGGCTAATACCCTGCTGATTATAATGGATCAGAATACATTTTAAATATTTTTTGCTGCAATGCTCTGAGCATCAATTTAGATTTAATTTAATTATTTATTTAAGTTTCTATGCCATTCTTGTAAATGTATAGATTATTTTTTAACAAAAATACTTATAACTTTTATATCTTGTTTAGCATCTTACATTTTTGAGTGTACTTGATAAGCTTATTAAATTTCCGCATTCCCCTCTTTTGAGGATATACGTGATAATATTATGTCTATGGATAAAAATAATTTAAAAGAAAATAGGTGTCCTATTTGTGAAAATAATTATTCTTTTGAGGATCCTAGAATTAGATATCATGTTGGTTATAAACCTGAGATAACTATAGATGCATGCAGAGGATGTAATTATGCGGAGTATTTGATAAGAAACCCACAAGTAGAAACTGATTATTATATGGATAAGAGGAAAGAAGTTGTTAGACAATGGACTGTCGAAAAGAGACCTTTAATTTCTTAACTATATAAAATGTGTATATTATTTTATTAATTATGTTGTTAGTATAATAATTTAACCCCGCAGAAGCTTGCGCCAATGCGGGGTGTCGGAAATCTAATTAGGTCATTCCGTTTAACCTTCATACTTTACAGCCATCGCCCATCTGGTAGCGGGTGTGGAAACATTTCCCCGATGATGCTGGGCTCACTGATGCGGCGATTGCCGTGGAAGATGAATAGGCCGTCGTAATCCTGCCCACCATCTCTGCCGACTTTACTTTGCAGACTACGCCACAGCTCAAGCGCCTCGAGCCCAGTCTTGCACCGGTAAATGTCACCGGAAACTGTCCACCGCCCGCCTTCGTCAAACGAATGTCTCCAGATTACCACCAGCTTGTCACCGTCGCCATTGTGGTACCAGAACCCTCTATACGTACACGGCGCATAAGACGTCTTCAGACAGTCCCATGCTCCGAAGTTCCAAGGTTTGTCCAACGACGGCGGCATTTGAGTATGATTACTCATAATGTTCCTTTCTGCTTTTGAGGGCAGAAAGATACATCATAAGCTCTTAACAATATTTTTTTGATGATCTAGCTGCCCTCGGGTTTATTCAAGAGCCAAATATAAATTATCATAGATAAATACTTGTGTCAAGCTTCACGAGTTTTTTTTGATAAACAAAAAACCAGACTTTCATCCGGTTCTTTGTTGCCTTGCCTCTAGAGATATTTAGTTAGCAAAGGCTCTTACACTTAAATAGTTTGTTTTAAATTATTGTCTAGCTAGCACATCCCCATTGCCACTTGATAATGTCTTACTCCAACAAGGTGAAGAAGCACTCCATGGCTCTGCTCCATACTTCTTGTATAGGAATTTAGCATACCCCACATTCCCTTCTACTGTTCGTATATCATAACCAAGCTTTTCAGAATCCTCTAGGTGGTATTTTTCATTAATTTGCATAACGCCTACATCAGCTTTATTTACTCTTCCGCGAACAATATTTCCACTTTTATCATAGTGACTAAAAGTTGATTCACATCTAGCGATTTCCACTAGTATTGGTGTATCTGCAAAGTTTTCACGTAAATATTTTTCAAGTGATTTACGATCTGTTGTTACAGTTACTATGCTATCAGTTGAAGTTGAAGCATTCATTTGGAAAGTCGCAACGTCTGTAGCGGGTGTTGTTGTTGATCCATATAGTGAAGACAATATCAGTGCAATAGTTGTTGTAATTTCAATCATATAATTTAAAACGGAGCATATAAAGTGTTTAAACTTCTTCGCCCCGATTTAATATAATACTAGCACTTTTCATAACCTATGTCAATAGTAAATCGAAGAAAAACAGCAAAAAACCCTTATTTTACAAGGGTTTCTAGACAATGCCTACAAGTAGAAGTCAAAGGTGTCTTTTAGCCAGATGGGTAGAAAGCCTTAAAGGGCGATTTGGGCTACTTTGCTACCTGCACTGCTTCCTCAAACTGTATAGAAAGTAGCTTCGAGGCACCATCTGATCCCATAGTTACCCCATAAAGTACCCCCGCACGGGACATAGTTTCGCGATTGTGAGTAATGAGAATGAGTTGCGAGTACTTTGATAGGTTGGCAATCATATCGCCGTATTTGCGAGAATTTGCTTCGTCTAGGGCTGCGTCAGTTTCGTCTAGGATAATGAAAGGTGGAGGATTCACTTGAGAAATAGCAAAGAGTAAGGCAATAGATGTCAAAGCCCTTTCACCGCCGGAAAGCATCATAAGTCCCTTAACTTTCTTTCTTGGAAGGCTCACATTGATCTCAATTCCCTCTTCCCCTTCCTCTTCTTCCTCGAGCACTCCTTCTTCATCACCAGAAAGTGCTGCAGATAGATCTGTATCCGACTTTCTTTTTCTTCTTTTCTCTCGTATGACATTTAGACCAGCATTTCCTCCGCCAAACATAAGTGAGAAGTATTGTTGGAACTGGGCATTGATTTTCAATATTCCTTCTTTGAATTCAATATCGATACGAGCATCAAGATCTGCAATTAAATTATTCAAACCTTGCTTTGAAGTTTCCAAATCCGTAAGTTCGCGAGCTAGAAAGGCATCACGATCTTCAACTTCCTTGTATTCTTTCAAAATATCAATACTATTCCCTGCTCCGGAATCTTCAATTCGGATTTTTATTTTTTCAATACTTTTTATACGATCATGTTGTGTCGCTCGTGCCTCTTCAGCAAGAACCAAATCCTTATAGTCCACAGCTTCCCTCCCGACTATCACATAAGCTTCTTGCATTTCCCTTTTGAATGATTCCTCTTCAAGAATAAGTTTGTCCTCACTAGTTTTAATTCCATTTAAAACTCCACGAACTTCGTTTTGTCTTGCAATAATTCTAAATACATTCTTTTCTGCATCACGATTTGAGTCTTTTTCTCTTTCAATTTTTTGACGAAGTTCGCCGTATTCGGCAGTTCTTGTTTTTTCGCTTTCATTTAGCTTGTTCAATGATGTCTCGAACTCACCCTTCTTGTTTCGAAGTTCAATCAATTCTTTTTCAATTTCTGCAATCAAGGCTGAATCCTCCTTGTTCTTATGTGATGAAATAAAGCCAAAAAGAAGTTGTTTAATTTCTGCAATGCTTTCCAAAATACTAACCTTGTTTACAACTTCCTCAACGTCTTTCAAATATATAGTTTTAAATTCTTCTTTTGCTTGTTTTTCTTTTTCCTTTGATATCGTTCTAAGCCCAGCAGAAATTTCCCCATCAATTTTTCCTGCCTCACGCATGATGGTGTCCTTTTCAACTCGGATATTGTATAGGGCACTTTCAAGAGCAATTAGTTCATCGCTTTTTGCATCACGATTCTTTGATCCTTCAAGAATTTTCCTAGCCTCTGCAATTTCAGTATCAAGCACAGAAAGCTCCTTTGTGAGTGGAGTTTTTTGCTCATTTATCCTAGCCCTCTCTGCTTTGAGATAATCCTCTTCTCTTTTGAAATATTCTTTATATAGCTTTCGCAATTCCTCACGAAGCTCTTGTACCTTTTCTACTTTCTCCACTTGCTTCTTTAGGAATTTTAAATGAGGAGCGATCTCACGGCGTAGAGACTCAACAGACTTCATGTTTTCCTCAGTTTTCTCAAGCTTTCTCTGGCTTTCGGTTTTCTTGTATTGATAAATTTTTAAGCCAAGGGCATCCTCTATCATTTCTCGTCTTTCGCGAATATTAGCATTAAGGATTCTATCTGCCTCACCCTGTGAGATTATATGATGCCCTGAGGCTCCGATATGCGCATGCGCAAGTAGCTCAACAATGTCACGTAAACGTACAGGTGATCCATTTATAAAATACTCATTTGAATTATCTCTATGCACAACACGTTCCAAAGTAACTTCGTCAAAGTCAACATTGAGCATTCTTTTGCTATTATCAAAAATAACTTTTACTCCAGCTCGGTTTACGCGTGCTCCTTCGCCTCCTCCGTTGAAGATCAAGTCCTCTCCCCTTTTACCACGCATTGATTTTATAGATTGCTCGCCAAGCACAAAACGAAAAGCTTCAGCAACATTTGATTTGCCGGAACCATTAGGACCCACAATTGATGAAATTGGCGATGTGAAATTTAGTGTAGCTTTTTTCGCGAATGATTTGAATCCAGAAATTTCCAGTGACTTTAAATACATGTGTACATTTTAGCAATAAACCGTCTAACATCCAAATATAAAACCTCCGAAAAAAACAAAGACCGCGATATGTTATCGCGGGTGATGAGGTTGCTGGGGCAAGATTTAACTTTTAACTGCTCTTGTTCTTGCACGTTATTTAGCGGCCAGCTTCTTGCGCTATTTCAGCGCATGCTTGGCATACTGCCATGTGCATTTCCATGTAGCCGATTTCCACGTTCATGCGACATGGAGCTGACTCACAACAAGGATCAAAATGCTTGAATCCTCCCTTCTCCTTGTGGCAGGCGCACTCACATTGAAACAGATCGGCTCCTTTTCCGAACATGTATGGTACAAATGCAGAATGAAACAGCGCGGTTGGGACGACCGGTGGGGGTTGGGTTGGAGTTGTCATATCTAAAAACAAATTATACCTCGCCAATATAAAATAGCTAGGAAGTTATCACCACCCCTTAACCTCGAGTGCTTTCTCTGCAGCTTTTTGTTCTGCTTCTTGTTTTGATAGCCCTGAGCCTAGAGCGACCTGAACATCACCGATAAACACACCAAGTGTAAAAATCTTACTATGATCTGGGCCAGCTTCCTTTACGGTTTTGTATGAAGGAGTTAATCCTGTGACTTCCTGTGCCTTTTCTTGGAAACGACTTTTTGCATCAAGCCATGTTTTGTTTTCTACAATATCATCTATATCAATGATTTCTAAAAGTTGCGCAGAGATAAAATTTGCAGCTGCATCATAACCTTGATCAAGATAGACAGCGCCAATAATTGCCTCTATAGTGTCTGCATGAATAATGGACCTTGCCCTCCCAGTATCTTTTGATTCCCCTTTTGAAAGCAAAATATATTCATCAATATCAATATGTAGAGCGACTTTTGAAAGGCTATGTGTATTAACAAGTGCAGAACGATATGAAGTCAAATCTCCCTCATTCTTGTTTGGATATTTTCTAAATAGAAAACTAGTTACAACAAGTTCTAAAACAGCATCTCCAAGAAATTCTAGACGTTCATTGTGTTCTAACCCTGCTGCTTTGTTTTCATTTAAATATGAACGATGAGTACAAGCTCTTTTTAAAAGGCTAATATCATTAAATTTCACATTCAATTTTTCTGCGAATTTTATATAGTCGGGCATGGCGTTTTGTTTATATTTAGAATTTATCTTTAAAATCTCTAATCAAAATGACTATTTGTTTAGTATGGTAATGGCCTTAGTAACTATCGGCAATATATCATTATAGAAATTTAGCTCTAATATGTCTGCTAATTTGAACCACTTTGCATCATCAAGTCCACCAGAAGGACCGAGTTTAATTTTATCAAACTTTGATTTAGCAAGGAAATAGTGAACTTGTTTTCGAATTTTCCCTTTTTCTGGATCATTTGCAATATACTCATTACTTTCTAAATCATTTTCAATTTCAATATCAAGTCCCATTTCTTCTTTTATCTCTCGAGCTGTGCCTGCCTTTACATCCTCACCACCTTCAAGCTTACCCTTTGAAAGCGTCCAATGACCAAAGATGTCATGTACAAAAGCAAAATATATTTCTCCTTCATGTTTTGAATATACGACTGCACCTCCAAGATTTTGAATCGGCATTTGCTCATAAGGTATATCTTCTATTCTCTTCTTTTTCTTTGAAACAGAATCTTTGCCGGGTTCACCAAGTTCTTTGTACACAGAACCTAGAACACCGTTTATGAATTTTCCACTATTTTCACCACCAAAACTTTTTGCAAGCTCAATCGCTTCGTTTATAGCTACCTTGGCTGGTACTTCATCACGATTTGCAAACAAAAGTTCGTACAGACCTATTCTCAAAATGTTTCTGTCTATTATAGATATTTTATCTAGAGGCCAATCTGGTGCTGCTTTACCGATAACCATATCCAAGTCTCCTTTTTTAGCTAAAATATTGTCAGTTAATTCCTGCACAAAAGAAAAATCACTCATGCCTGGAGCGAACTCCTTTGAAACACGAGCGATTATTCCTTTGACATTCTTGTTAACACAACCTCTAAAATCCCACTCAAAGAGTGATTGTAGTACTACTGATCGTGATAAGTGTCGATTTGCCATATTTAAATTTTATAAAGAACGAAACTTTTTATTTAACTTATTTCTTAACCTCCTTTTTCTTGTTTTTTGCTGTCTTTTTTGCTACTAATGCTGTCATATCTACAACCTTCTTTCCTTTGTAACTTCCACATTTTTCACACATTGTGTGACGAATATGCTGTGCTCCACAATTTGTGCACTTTGAAAGTCGTACATCATCTAAAGCGTGATGTGAACGTCTGTTGTCGCGATGCGACCTGTTGGCTCTCATTCGGTTTACCATAGTTATAAGACTATATCATAAGTGGGTAAAAAAGCAAAATTATCCCCACTTAGACTTTATGTACTCTGAAGCCTCGCTCATTGAGTATGGTTGGGTAGAATTACCAATTCTTACGTAGAAGTCCTCTTTTTTGTCAGAATTCTGTAAATATGCAGGCTTATGGCCTTCATTTACTACCACTAAACATATATCCTTGCCGTCAATTTGCTCAAAACTAACATTTACATATTTTGCAAAGGCAAGTCCAATCATTGTCTTTACAAGCATACTTACGTGGTTTTCAAAGCCGTCACGGTCTTTCTTCGGTAATGTCTTATAGTCATTATCCAGCCCCACCGCTTTACCCTCATCGTTAATTCCAATAAGTAAAGTTCCACCATTCGAATTCAAAAAACCTACAATTGTTTTTACAATTACTTTCTCGAGTTCTTTACTGATTTCACCTTTTCTTGCGTCATAACGCATTGTTTCTTTGAACTCGACAAATAGACCCTCCCCTTCTTTGATTAAGATTTTTGGATCTCTTGTTGGTAGGCGACCTGAAGTATTGCGTACCATTTGTTTAATGATATGAACATACTCTTCAAAATTGGGTACATTTCTAATCTTGGTTAATCGTCCGTTATTATGTTCGATTATTATATTTGCATGACTTGTGACTCTACTCAAGGGACTTTGATGAATTTCGACAGATGCAACATCAAACAAGCTTACAGATTTTCTCCTTCGAAATAACAGTCCAGTTTTTTTGATAATTTCCTTTTCGTAAATTTCATAATGGGAAAAATACCAGTTTAAAAATAGTGAGCTAATATAGAAAAGTTGAAAAATTGAAAAAATTAATATTTCAAAAATATCAAATCGAATAATTTTAGAAAGCCCAAAACTATTGTAGATGATAGAGTAATTTGTAACAAAAGATATCAAGAAAAAGAATAAGGACGCAATAATTTCCATGTAAAGCACATTTCGCAAGAAGACCAAAGGACCTTCTTTTAGTATTATTCGTCGCATATTTGTATTATATCACAATGACTATATCGAGGTCGTTAATTTAGATTAATTTACCCAAATTTTTAGCTAGTTTGCATTAAAAACGCTCATTGCCTTATCCCTGCCCTCTTTTACTAGAACCTCTATGGCCTCACTAACTTTCTTTGATATTTTTTTAATTACTTTTACTTCATCATCTTTAAATTTACCTAGAATAAATTTTTCAATTTTCTCATCACCATGAGGAACTTTTGCTGTACCTTTTGAATTTTCAGGAGCTACTCCTATACGTATACGTATGAAAGCTTCAGTCTTTACATATTTTATTATTGATTGAAGACCATTATGCCCTCCGGAGCTTCTATTGTATGAGATTTTTATCTTTCCTAGTGGCAGATTGAAATCATCATAAATTACTATGAGTTTTTCTGCAGCCTTTATACTCTTTACTACCTGAGCAATTGCTTTACCAGAATTATTCATGAAGGTTTCAGGTGCTATTAGCTTAATTTTTTCCTTTCCAACTTTGATTTCTGCTACTAAAGCGTTAATTTTTTTATTAAATGAGAAAGACGCATCATCACTTACGGACATTAATACTATTCGTCCTGTGTTGTGCCTCGTGTCCTCGTATTCTTGTCCTGGATTTCCCAGACCTGCAATTATATATGCCATACCAGTAGTGTGACATAAACATAAATCTTGTGTCAAATGGGTATTCATAATACAATTGAACTAATGAATCCTGAAACTCCAAAAAAGAAAGAGAATTTTATAAAAGAGATTGTAAAATTTACTCTTATAGCTTTGGCAATCGTGATTCCGATACGCGCCTATATCGCTCAACCATTTATTGTGAGTGGAGCATCGATGGATCCGACATTTGAATCAGGACAATACTTAATAGTTGATCAATTATCATATCATTTTGATGATCCTAAAAGAGATGATGTGGTTATTTTCAAGTACCCCAAGAATCCAGAGATTTTCTTTATAAAAAGAATAATTGGATTGCCAGGAGAAACCCTATCTATGGATGGTGGCAAAGTTACAATAATCAATAAAGATAATCCAAATGGGTTTTTGTTGGATGAGGCCTATGTTTCAAAGGATCACAGAACATCTGACACCTTTGAGATCACTTTGGGTCAAGAAGAATATTTTGTTATGGGAGACAATAGACCGCAAAGTTCAGACTCAAGGTCTTGGGGTCCCCTTGAATTAAAATATATAGTTGGACGTCCATTTTTGAGGCTGATTCCGTTTTCAAGTGTTGCTGTGTTTCCAGGAAGATAGACCACGCCCATGAAAAAAAAGATAAATAAAAACGAAAGACAAGAGTACATAACCTGTGATCATCTTGATAAGATTGGGCAAATCCCTCTTTATTATGGTTTCCTGCCCCATCAAAGTCCAGATATAAAAAAGATTGATCTTGATCTTGCGAAAAATCTACTCGAGGGGGACTTCATAGATTCTCTTGGTCAAGACAAGACATCCTTACCTCTACACGTAGAAGAAAAGATTGCTTTACTTCGAAAATACGCTGAGGAAAATATGCAAAACCTTAGTCAGCCAGTAATGCTCTATTTCAAGGAGCCTTTTAAAGGTTCAATTAAAAGAAGCACTAGTAGCTATTCTCACTATTGTGATTTAGAAATACTTGGCAATTCAAGAAGTATCGCTGAGGCAACATTAATACAAACAGCCAGGGTGATTTTGAAGGAAGAGGGTTATGAAAATATTTGTATAGAAATAAATAGTATAGGAGACAAAGATTCAATTAGTAAATTTTCAAAAGATCTAACGAATTATTATCGTAAGCATGTAAATGATATGCATGCGGAGTGCAGACAGCTTTTAAAGAAAGATCCATTTGAGCTACTAGGTTGTCAGAATGAAAAGTGTATAAAGATGAACGAGGACGCTCCTAAGTCTATGGAATTCTTATCCGAACCAAGCAGAACCCATTTTCAGGAGGTTCTCGAGTACCTCGAGGCCCTAGATATTCCATACACGATTAATAATAATCTAATTAGTAATCGTAAATACTGTACGGAAACAATATTTACTATTGTAAACATGGACATTACAAAAAAGAACAGGACACAGAAAATTCTTGCTGTGGGTGTTCGATATGACGGGTTGTCAAAAAAGATTGGAATAAAGAAAGAAATACAAGGTGTTGGTATTTCATTGTTGATTAATAACAATAAGCCGGAGCTTAGAAAAGAATTAAAGAAGACAAAAAAGCCACAAGCATCGTTTGTTCAGCTTGGGTTCGAATCAAAGCTATTGAGTCTTGGAATTATTGAAGATTTGAGAAAGGTTAAAATACAACTGTATCTTTCCCTGTCAAAAGATCGTCTTGGTGCTCAGGTCTCTATGATCGAAAAACAACATATCCCATTCTCTATTATTATGGGTAAAAAGGAGGCACTAGAAAAAACTGTTATTGTTAGAAATACAGAGACTTATGCTCAAGAAACAGTGTCGCTTTGCGAATTGACGGACTATATGAAGAAACTACTCGGTTAGGCCCTTTAACCAATTCCTATATTTGATTTCCATAGCCTCAAACCCTTTTTTGTTATCAGCAATTATTTCTTTTCCATGTTTCATTACTATTTGAGCATTAAGCTTAATTGGCTTACTATTTAGTGGAACTGTTTTTAATTTGGCAATTTTCTTTTTTGCACTCTTCAATATTTCTTCAAGAGGCATTGTTACATTTTTTATAAATGTATCAGCAGTGCGTGGTTTCCCTGTTGCCATTTCTATGAACTTTCCAGAAGTGAAAAGTGAACCGTACTTCCAAACTCTCTGCATTTCCTTCCCAACTTTAGGATTGTCTACTATGTACCCATATTTTTTTAGAAAATAAT
>CAYXWP010000004.1:20233-27336 GCA_964468845.1 uncultured Candidatus Saccharibacteria bacterium
TGCATACCTGCGCCAATCTGCCCTGGGATGGCGTTTGAAGTAAAACTACTTGAACCAGGTATCAGTTTATTATTTTTGTATGTTACGACTACTGGATAATGGCAAAAACCATTATTGTACTTTCCTTTTCTATCAAGCAAGTCTAAAGTTAATTTACCACTCCTAAAATCGACACCTAAAGATGAAAATGATTTTCCCCAGTAATTGAGTGCATTTTCAAATTGAAAATACGGATCTTCTTCTTTTGTGAAGTTTCCAGTCATCATATAGCCAAAGTTCCACGGCTTTCTCAAATCTTTTTTTTGCCTTTCCATTATTCTGATACTATCAAAGGCATACTTCGTCTTATCATAAATCTTTTCAAAAATTGAAAAGAGTTCATCCTTGGTCATTCCTTCGTCAAGATGAATTTTGTAATCATAGAAATCCTCATAGCCTAATGCACGAGCAAAGTCATTTCTACCATTAATTATTTTTATATAATCCTCAATCGTATCTAAGGGTAGTTTTTCCATAGCCTCAAAGCAAGCCTTACGAATGGATTCGTCGGGGTTTGTACGCATTATTGTGCGCATTCTATTTTCTGAAGCCTCAACAAACTCGTTTGTTTTGGGATCAATGTAGCCTTCCTTTCGGCCAGTTCTTGCCTTCATAACTTTTGCCTCAAGCTCGTCTACCATTTTTTTGATTGGAAGTGCCTTTGCAGGTGTTTGGTAAAGACTAAAAAATCTATTCCAAATCTCCAGTCTTTTTTTATCCTCTCCCTTTGCTTTAATTAAATATTTCTCAACTTCTTTTTTAAGTTTACTATTTGAATTAAACGCATCTTTAGCAGAACGTGCCTTATTCATTTTTTCATCGATACTATGATCTCCCATATATGAAATCCAAAAAGCGTTTTCATACGCTGTATGAAATTTGCTGTATTTAGTATTTAAGTATTCAAGAAATTTCTTTGTGGATTTTATTGCCATTTTTTTAGAGTTGTAGTCCGCACACTTCTTTTATTTCATCAACAACAGCTTTTTCCTCTACTTCTCCCATTCCGATTTCCTTAAGATATCCTAGGTTTCTTAGGACATCGGTACATAAGACTACCCCTCTGGATAATAGAGCCTTCTTATGAGCATTTGATAGGGTTACAAGGCAAGTAAATGGGTGTAATCTGTATTCTTCAATGATATCCTGAAGATTCCCTTTTGCAGGATAATTCCATCCAATCATTTTCAATCCCTGGCATTCGCCATATCTTATCGCTTGATCTGTAAACTTTGTGTTTGTGATAATCCAACCCTCATCTAGTTTTCTGACAATGCCCCCGTAGTTAAACATATTTCCTCGTAGATCATCAAACCTAGCTTTCATGTATAGGGCAATTTTCACATCAGATTTTATTCCAAGTTCATTGTGAAATTTTGCTTCAACCATCATTAGCTTTTCTTTATTCCAAGCGACAACGTCTACCTCGTGTGTTACACATGCTCCCAGTATTGTTTGGTCAGTTATCGTTTCGTAGCCCCATGCTTGAAATATTTTTGCAACATATTTTTCAAATGGGAATCCATCTGGACCGAGTTCAGAAAGTGCACGACGAAGCGAGTATTTTATCGCCATCGGCATCGAATGTTTTCTGAGAAGGGCGAAGGCATGCCCGTAGATTTCGCTTGTAGGCATTCCATCTTTCATTTCCCCTTCAATCTTTGAAAGGATCTGTTCTATTATCTCCTCACTTCCACCAGCATTTTTTAATGACTCTATTAATTTACTTTCCTCAAAGAGTTCTCTTGTTCCGTCTGCTTTGGTTATTGTTATAAAACGATTCATTAGGCTATTATACCACCACCCAAGCAAATTTCACCATCATAAACAACCAGAGATTGACCTGGAGATATTGTATACTGAGGTTTTGAAAAGGTGACCAAATTTTGGTCAGAAATTACTATGTCCTGCAAATCCTCTCTATAGCGAGAGCGCGCTTTGAGTTTTTTCCCAGCATGAACATCCCTAGAAATATCCCCCTGACCCTCCTTATCCTCCAGACCCCCCTGATTCCAATTGACATCCTTCAACAAAACAGTAGTAGTTCCATTTGGTAAATTCCCCTCAACTGACTTGTTCGCGACTGTGATTGTATTTTTATCAACATCTTTTGAAATCACATAATACGGTTCATCCTTTGGAGTTTTTTCTGTTATTTGAAATCCATGTCTTTCTCCAATTGTAAAAAAGAAGGAGCCATTATGCTTGCCAATCACCTCTCCATTTTCATTAAGCACGTCGCCCACAACAGAATCAATATAGTGTGAAAGAAACTCCTTTACATCAATTTTCCCAATAAAGCATAACCCTTGGCTGTCCTTCTTGTCAGCAGTCGGTAAATCAAATTTTTTAGCCAGTTTTCTAACTTCTGCTTTCTCTATACTACCAACAGGAAACATTGTTTTTGAAATTTGCTCCTGAGTAAGTGTCCACAGAAAATATGATTGATCTTTATTCTTATCATCACCCGCCATCAATTTTCCATCAATTATTTTTGCATAATGGCCCGTTGCAACAAAGTCCGCACCTTGCTCCATTGCCCATTTGAAAAATCCACCAAACTTAACATATCGATTGCACATTACATCTGGATTTGGAGTTCTCCCGGCCTTATACTCTCTTACCATATAATCTACCACCTCCTCTTTGTACTCTTTTTCGAGATCCAATGACTCAAAAGGTATATCAAGTTTTGCGGCCACTCTCATGGCATCTAGTCTGTCTTCTTTCCATGTACAGTTAATCCAATCGGGCTGCCAGACCTTAATAAATACCCCTATAACCTCATATCCCGCCTTTTTAAGCAATGCTGCAGAAACAGAGCTATCAACCCCGCCTGACATGCCTACATAGACTTTTTTGTTGGTTACTTTATTGGTTATATTCACCTTAATTCAAATATATATTCTTATTCTTAAGATGTCCATTGTATGTAATGGAATATCTCATCACCCCATCCTTTCCTGTGAGATAGTAATAGTATTTTGTTGATGTAGGTTTTATGGCTGCAATTATCGATTCTAGGCCAGGATTACTTATTGGACCCACGGGCAAACCCTTATACTTATATGTATTGTATGGAGAATCAATTTTTAAATCATCATAAGTTACTCCACTATTTTTTCCAGTAATATAATAAAAAGGAGCATCGACTTGTAATAGCATTCCGTCTTCAAATCTATTCCAAAGAATTCCAGAAACCATTTTTTTGTCCTCCAAACCCCTGGCTTCTTCTTCGATAAGAGAAGCCATTATAATGATTTGCTTCATTGTGTAATTTGTCCGAGCAATTTCTGCCTTAATCGCACTAGTTTTTCTATCAAAATTTGCACGCATTTCTTTAATTACTTCCTCTGGTTTTGCATTAGACAAAAAATTATAGGTATCAGGAAATAGGTAACCCTCTTCTTTTCTCGCTAAAGCAACAAATTTCGGTGCGTTAAAATTTGTTAATTTTGTCATGTAAATGTAGGCCATTTCAGATACGTTTGTTCCCTCGGGTATTGTAATTTTTATTTTTGGCAAACCTTGCTTGCCACTCATCATCCTTGAGGCGATTGAAATTGTGTTTTGTGATTCAGTAAATCTATAGTCTCCAGCGAAGAGACCTTTTTTATCACCACCGATGACTGTAATTAGTTTAAAAAGAAAAGGAGAAGAAATAATATTTTTTTCGTATAACTTCGTGCTTACATAAGTAATTGAACTATCTTTTGGGACATTAAAATCAAATTGACCTTCCGGAAAATCCTTTGGAGCTTGAGATGCAATAATTACCATGGCAAAAAAACTTACTATAGAAAAAGTACAAATTCCAAAAATAAATTTTATTGCTGATATACGCATAGATTATAATAGGTTGGATTATATTGGTAGATTCGATGGCGCCTGCCCTTTCTTTGACGGTACACGATAAAGAGTCGGCGTTGTTGCGACTTGGCCTGGGAAATGGAATAGAGTTGCTAATTCCTCACCATTTAATACCATTGGCTTGTCTTTGTATGGTGCATAAAAGAAACTACGACGCTTGTATGCATCAAGTACTAGTCTACATGCCTTATTTTCGCGCATTTTTTTATAATCTTCCCACGGAGTTCCCTTGAACTTCGGTGACCACTTTTTACCATTTGGCTTGAAACCATTCAAGTGCTCAGAGCTAAAATGTTTAAAACCACCGACAATACCACCAATGCCGTTTGGCTTGTCAAAAAACTCTTTTTTTCCAAAATAGATAGCACGAATTCCTACATCAAAACCCTGTTTTTGAACACTTCTTTCAATTGCTTCAATTACTTCTTGCTCGCCTTTAGAAATTGATGGTAGTTTTGTGAATCCAGTACTTTCATCCTTCATTCCTGCCACTTTTGTTTTTGGATCACGTATCATTAATTTATCAACCAATTCTTTCGCTTCATCCTGCCATGCATCTGTTTTTTCAAAGAAACTTCCCTTTTTCTTTTGCTCCTTTGTGTGTGCGCGAATCATGAATTGTATCCAAACTTGCTGATTCATACCGACATTACCTAGATATTCAAGTAATGGGGTTAATGGGTCTACCTTATATTCTTCTTTTGGATCTTTATCCAGGCCATAATCAATATATGTTTTTATTGGATATGGATCTGGTTTTGTAAGTATAAATTCTGCACCATAGAGTTTAATTTCCTTTGGATCATATTTAATTGCCTTCACATAGTCCTCAATTTCATGAACCTCAATTCCAGGGAATTGTGAATATAGTGCTGACATTACCCCTGCCTTACGACGATCTTCAGTACGAATGATAAATTTTATATTTCCTTCAATGGAAATGAGCTCAAGTGTATATGATGGTCGCTTTTCACCTTTCCAATATTTTGCAAAGCTACTTCCGTCTGCAGTATTGTGAAGTGCATTCAAAAAAACTTCCATTGCCAAAGGAGACTTGAACACATCTTTTGGTAGTCTAATATCGAGTACGGCGTATTTTAGTGATGCAATAAAATCTGATTGAACATAATCAATCCAAAGTGGTACAAAAGTGATTAAAAGAATATAGGCAAGGACAATAGGAGATGCTGTGATCAATAGCTGTACTACAGCCGCAATAATTTCTTGGCTAAGTTGTGAGTATAGTGAATTAAATATATCAACGAGTTGATTCATACAATAATATTATATCTTATATCAGATAAACTGTAAAAGAAAAAAGCCCTCATCATGTAGACAAGGGCCTCTTTCTTCATTTCCTTTTTATTTTGCTGCTAGTTCTATGACTGAGTCTGATAGTTGATATTTATTATCCTTATCCTTTTTAAAGTATTTCTGATTCTGAAGATTAACCATAATCGTATTATCCTTTACATATCTTTCCTTCAATACTTTTTCAATAATTTCTTCTTTTGAAAGTGGGCCATACTTTTCTATAACACTCTTTATAACATCCTTTACAACTCCAGCCATATAACCCCATTCTCTTAGTGCGTATAGTCCACGGCCTACAAGTACAAATCTCTTATCCTTTATCAGTTCATTATGAGTTGTAGCAACATGAGCCTTCTTTTTGAAAATCTGAGTAATTTGTTGAGCGACTTCTTTAAAGTGAATTGGTGAACCATGCTTTCTGATAACTAGAAAGGCATAGTCTCTCATTCCCTTTGTCTTCACATTTGATGAGCTTGCTACTCCCCATTCTCCCATAGCATTCTTTCCTACCATCTTTGAAAGGGACAACCATCTCTTTACGATTTCCTGATTTTTGTATTTCTCTGAAACGCCTTCTAGATGTTCAAGGAATTTGTTTACAATTTCTGATTCAAGTAGTAAATCCTGATCTGAAAGTCCAGAGTAAAGTTTTCTTAGAGATACCTCTACATTTTTTGCTAACTCCTCATTTACATGCCATCGATGTTTGAATTCACCATCCTCTTTTCTTTTCTTGAATGTATCACCAATAACTAGAATAAAATGGATGTGATTTTGTAATGATTTATCTTTTGAAAGATGACCAAGAAAATCATCCTCAACAACAATTCCTCCTAGGGAGTGAAGTAGGCCTTCAATTTCTGCAAAAGTAGCTTTTTCGCTCTTATACGCATCAGATTTTCTGATGTTAGCTAGGGCATAGTTTTCAATTTGGCGAACTCTTTCACGAGTAATACCATAGAGTTTCCCTATTGAATCTAGGGTCATTTTCTCTACTTTTTTACCTAATCCATATCTATTTATTAAAACTTCCTTTGCACGGTCCGGTAAGACTGAAAGCAGTCTTTTTGTCGTCTGTTTTGGCTTAAATTGAATGTTTGCCATACTTTGTTGTTTAATTAATGATTTGATATTACATCAGCATCAATATAATGTCAATAGAATGCTATTTTATGACCATATTGATGAGTTTCCCCTTGATAAATATTACCTTTACAACTTCTTTATCCACAAGCCACTTGCCTATCTCTGGCATTTTGGCTACCTCTTCACGAACCGTTTCCTCTGTTGTGTCAATACCTGTTTCAATCATTCCACGTACTTTTCCGTTGATTTGGATCATAATATTCACTGTGTCACTTACAAGCTTGCTAGGGTCAAATTTTGGCCATTCTAAGGCATGTACTGAGTCCTTATTGCCAAGAGTTTTCCAAATTTCTTCAGTAAAGTGGGGTGTAAATGGGGCAAGTAGCTTTAGTAATATTTCATAATTTTCTTTGCTAACAGTTTTTTCTTTCTCAAACTCATTAACCAGTATCATCATTGCACTAATCGCAGTATTGAATTTCATTTCTTCAATATCATCTGAAACTTTTTTTATAGTTTTATGGACTAAAAATTCTATTTTTTTATTATCAGTATTTGTAGTGGAAATTGTTTCTTGCAGTTTCCAAACTCTTTCTATAAACCTCCTCGAACCTGCAATATTGTTCATGTCCCAGGCAATAGGTTGATCAAAAGGACCCATAAACATTTCATAGACTCGTAAGGAATCAGCTCCAACTGTTTTTACAATATCGTCTGGATTGATTACATTGCCTTTTGACTTTGACATTTTTTCTCCACCTTCTGCCAATATCATTCCATGTGACGTTCTCTTT
>CAYXWP010000005.1:0-23511 GCA_964468845.1 uncultured Candidatus Saccharibacteria bacterium
GAGAAAAAAGCAAAAAGAGATTTGGAGAAACTTAATGACACCAAAGACCAATTTATTTTAATCACCCAACACAATCTTCGCACTCCTGTAACAAGTATTCGCTGGGAATTGGAGTCTATGCTTTCAGGTACATACGGCCCAGTCAATGAAGAGATGCGCCAAGCCTTGAATGATACCAGAGATTCGACGAATCATCTCACGAGAATTGTTGACGATTTTTTAAATATTACTGCATTGAAAGTCGGCTCACAAATTCTTCAAGTGTCCGCAGAAAGTTTGAAGCCCCTGCTTGAAAACGTTATTAAAGAATTGAGAATAGATATTGAGGCTCTTCATATTACAGTTAGCTATCCCACCGGTACTGAAAGCTGGCCAATACTTAAAATTGATTCGAGTAAGATGCGAGAAGTGTTACTTATCATTATAGAAAATGCTGTTCGATACAATATTGAAAATGGAAAAATTTCAATAAATAACAAGACCGTAGGCAAGGATTTTATTTTAACAATAGAAAATACTGGAATAGGCATGGTGAATGAAGAAAAAAACAGTCTCTTTGATAGACTATTTTTTAGAAGCAAAAGAGCCCAATTCGCAAATCCGACTGGCATGGGTATAGGATTATCGGTTTCAAAGGCAATATTAAAAGCCCATCATGGTGATATCACCATTAGTTCCGAGGGAGAAAATATGGGGGCGAAAGTGGAAATGATTTTGCCAGTGGATTTTATCGAGCAAATAAATTCTTCTGTTTAGCACGAAAAACATGTCGAATTTGTTACAAAGACAACCATATATTCTTTTTACTTGGTGGGTACGCTGGGAATCGAACCCAGAACCTTTGGTTCCACAAACCAACGCTCTAACCAATTGAGCTACGCACCCATTATAATATTTTACTTATTATTTTTAATGAACTCAACTACATCCCTAAGCTTCATATTAAGCTGCTTTCTTTCTTTGGTATCTTTAATTTGTAAAGTGCCAGAATTGTTTTCATCTGGACCAATTACAATCACATATCTTATACCCTTTTTAAGAGCATACACTAACTGCTCCTTCAAAAAAGAATTATCCCCAATAAATAACTCTGTATTGATACCAGATTCACGTAAAAAGACAGAAGTTTCTAATGAAACACCTCGCAAACTGTCGTTAAACACAGTAACAAATACCTCTGTTCTAGAATTAATATCATTCAACCTATTCTGTTTCTCTAGAATAACTAATAACCTATCCAGTCCTATGGAAGCCCCTACTGCAGGTGCAGAATAATTAAGGGAAAATCTTTCAACTAAATTATCGTACCTACCACCAGAAAAAATACTACCTAAATTACTGAACCCTTCTATTGTGGTTTCAAAAACCATACCTGTGTAATAATCCAAACCGCGGACGATTGATAAATCTAGATCGTAAAATTTCCTATCAACCCCTATTCGATCTAGTTCGATAAAAATTTTTCTCAAACTATCTATGCCTTCCAAACCGATTTTTGTTTTTCCATCAAACATTTTCTCTACATTATCAAGGGTGTCAATGAGTGACTCTTTTTTTAGAACAAGAAATCTTTTTACTAATTGCACTTGATCATCAGATAATTTAATTCTTTCCTTCCCAAAATAAAAATTATCTTCAAGATCAGTAATAACGTGTTCTATTCCCATGGAGTCGATTTTATCTATAATACGAAAAAACTCATTGGCCGAGTTTCCACATCCAATAATTTCCGCTAAGCCATTCAATATTCTTCTGTCATTAATCTTTATTTTGAAATTATCAAGACTAAGTGTTTTTAATGTTTTATAGACAACATTGAGAGTTTCAATGTCTGATAAAATATTCTTTGATCCGACAATATCAAAATCAAACTGATAAAACTCCCTAAAACGTCCAGACTGAGGTTTTTCACCACGCCAAACTTTGCCAATCTGATATCTCTTGAATGGTCTTCCTAAATCAGGGTGAGAAACGACAAATCTAGCAAGGGGTACCGTTAAATCAAATCTTAATCCATACTGTTCATTCATGAGCACATCATCCACCCCCTTATCTTCTAGGCCACGAACAACTCTAGAAATAAATATACTCTTGTTAAAATCTGATGAGTCACCAATCAAGACGTCGACCCTCTCCATACATGGAGTATCCATAGGAGTAAAACCGAATGACTCATAAACTTTTTCAATTTTTGACACTAGACTCTTAAATTTCAACATTTTCTCAGGCAAAAAGTCTTGAAAACCACCCAATATTTCAGCATTAATTATTGATTTCATATTTATTTTAATATTCAGAAATTCTATGCTTCGGTTGACAACATGCTCAAGGCCCCACCGTCAACAATAAATGTCTGACCTGTAACATATGACGCATCGTCAGATAGTAAATGTTGTATCGTGCCAACTACCTTATCTGGACTAGGAATCTTTTTAACTAGAAGTCTTTTCTCTAGTTCAATAATTTCATCGTCAGTTAATCCAGTCAACATCTTTGTTCTTATTGCACCAAACGCTATTGCGTTTACTCTGGTTAAATGTTTTGCATAATCTATAGCAAGAGACCTAGTCAGGCCACATAGACCAGCCTTTGATGTTGCATAAGCGGCTAATCCTTCGGAAGTGGCGTAAGCATGAACTGATGATATAAACACTACGCTTTTCAAGGTCTTTCCAGCACCGAGAGCCCTCTTCAAAAGTGAAGCAGCGATAACCCAAGGAGAGATCAAATTTATCATAAACAGATCATTTACCTTATCAACATCTGGAGATTCCGCATCTGTATTATTTGTTATGGCCACACAACAAACCAACTTTGTTGGTACAATTTTATCCAATTCATTTTCGATAATCTTAATAGAATTTCTGTCTTTTAAATCACAGATGATGTGCTTGTACATTTTAGAATCTATCACTGAGCCAATTTTGTCTATACCGACAACAAAACAGCCTTCCAGTAGTAACTTCTTTGCTAATTCTGCACCAACACCCCCAGAGGAACCAGTTATTAATACGATTTCTTTGTCCATATAATATGTGATATTAGCCTAGTATAACAGAAAATTTTACTTTTTCAATGGTAATCCTGTAAATTGAAAAGGTAAGGAAAAAAGATTTAACAATAAAAGAAAGTGACTTTTCCCCAGATTCCCTAAGAACAATAAATTTATCAAGCGTATTTTTGTTCATTTCGGACAAGTGAGATTTGAAAAATATAATCTCATCATTTAATGTTCCCAGATTTGCAAAACCGCCAGTATAACAAGTATGCAGAGCCCACTTTACACTAGAAAGAGCATATCTAGTTGAGTTTTTAGAAAAGAAGAAGGTAACAAGACTATAGGAAATTAAAATCAACTGCATTCTTCTATTTGCTTCTACGTCTTTTTTCAAAACTGGGGTCATTCGAGACTTCATAAACTCAAGCAGGGATTCTCCGTAAACCGTTTGTGCTGTTAAAATTATATTTTTTAGTCCAATATCTGATGTCCAAAAAGGGTTATCTAGAATAATGCTATCCAACTTATGACCGGAATAAAAAATATATTTTATATTACAGCTAACAAAATCGGATCTTCGACAAGCAAATGAAGATTTATATTGTGCACCAACACGGTCTAAAGATTTTTGTAAAAAACTATTTTTTTGTCTAAGACCTAAGTCGACTTCTATTTCCTCTAGCCTATCTCTGAACACACACAGGCCATCTTGTGGCACACAATCATCAAAAACAAAGATTATGTCCTGATCAGAAAGTTTAGATAAATAGCCCTTAACTATTCCACCAAATAAAATAATACTTACTATGTTCATCTTGTGTTTTTCGGCAAATTCTCTGGACAACTCAAGATATCTCAACGTCCTTTCGTCCAAATTTAAATTATTATTCATAATATATTTTAATATGCAAGCAGTTTACTAATTTAAAGACAAGGCACGTCTAATCCCAGCAATTATTTTGTACAACAATTCTACCTTGTAAAACCTTATGAAACCTGCCCTCCAACAGTAAGGCTTATCAAGCATCTTTATTGTTCTAGATTGATCAAACATTAAACCAAAGATGACCTCCATTTTAGTTAGATCTCTATTTACCAATCTTATATTTTGCTCAAGTTTGAAGCCAGACTCTGGTATAATCGAACCCAAAACATTAATCTCTTTTTTATTCGGACTATATAGCAGAGAATGAAGATCTTTTCTAAGAGACAGGAAAAACTCCATTGGAGGTATTTTTATCTGTTTTTTAAAATCAATTACAGCATCATTTAGACCTGATTGAATGGATATATTAAAATCAGTACCGTAAGTTTTATTTGTATATATAAATTCCCAAATATCGGGAACAAAAAAATCACTGCCCGGCCTAGACCCTATATCGGGAATTAAACATCCAAGAGAAAAACCTTTTATAAGACTCCTCCTCCCGCTTCCTTCTCTGAATCCCAAATACAAACCATTCACAATGTTATTTTTATCCATAATCTGGAGATATTTCTGTAACAAGGCCTGCACACTACCGTTCCAACCAACATCAACTAGATTGATTTCACACTCACCGATTTGATTTAATAAATTATTTATACTGAGTGTGGCATCACCAACCCTCTTGGCTTTACCATCTATGATGAGACGGCCCACAAGACTGTTAAATTCATCTTCAGAGAGACCGAAGGCAGACTCAGGCATGTCGATCAATTTTTTATCAAAAATAAACTCAAAAAAATCATCCCGAGTCAACATCCCTCTTTCTTTCTTAACCAAAGAAAGCAATTCTAAGCAATCATTTCTTTTTTTATCCAAATTTAAGTAAATAGCGTTTATAAGTGCCAATAGGACGACCTCCCTGTTAATCTGAGGAAAATACAGAACACTTTCCTTCCAAGACATATTTGTAATTAATTTTTCAACATAGATTTTAAAGATGTTAGCCTCAGAAGATATGGCGATTATTTTCTTCCGCGTAAATCCCGCAAAGAATATAACCTCGAATAAAAAAGCAATTAGAGGTGCTGCAAACAAACTACCAATGTAATACGCCGTACTGTGTATATCTTTGGAAACTATAATCCTGAACTTTTTAGAAAAAGTATTTGCAATCTTTTTTCGGTGTCTGTAAATAATTAACTTCAATTTTAAGCTACCGTAGGCCAAAATAATTCTCTTATAAAAACCATTCCGAGTAATAGAATATTGAAAAGATTTTATGCCCAGAGATTTTGGCATTAGGTGATCAGATTCATTATTGTCACCCAAATGAAAGTTTGAATCAAACTTTATATGACCTTCATTTAAATACTTGTACAAGTTTCCGCTCCATTTTCCTCTTTTGACATCACTCGATGTAAAACCACCGTCAAATAAGTTTTCTATTCCAAAGTGACTAAGTAAATTAAAAATATCTGTATTGCGTAAATACATATCCGACAAGAAATAAATCTTTAATCCTAGTTTTTTAATTTTTCTAATCCAGTCTACTAAATTCTTGTTTACGATTAAATTTTCTTTCTCGACTAAAATTTCTATCGCAATTAATCTTGCCAAAATATTTTGTCTACTCTCATTCGTAATTATGATATTATTTTGATCCGCTACCATATCAACAATTGCTCCAAACCATTCCACAATACCAAGTATCACATAATCAACTCCCGTATCTTGTTTTTCATCATTTTCGATCTTTTTTCCCACGTGAAGCATTCCCCTAGCGTAAATACGGTAAAAATATAGATCAAGGGGATCAAAATCCAGACCAAGTTCTTCTTGTATAATCTTTACCCACAATCCAGCAACCTTGAGAAACTGTAAATCTTCTGGCCATATTTTTCTCAGCAAAAGAGTATCGAAGACATCTACAGTTAAAGTTTTATATTTAGTATAGTCAATAATTGGGAAATTCATGTTTATTATTTATACTGTTTATCTGCAAACTAATTTAATGCACTGAAACTACACCGAAACTGTATAGGTAAATGCAATAATACCACATTATATGGCCAAAGTAAAGCAAATATTTTTTAAAGGCTTTTTTCAGAAGCAAAAAAACCCAATCAGCCAATCCAACTGGCATGGGCATTGACCTGTCTGTCTCAAAAGCCATATTAAAAGCCCATCATGGTGATATCACCATTAGTTCCGAGGGAGAAAATATGGGGGCGAAGGTGACGATTACTCTGCCGGTAAATTTTATCGAGTACGTGGAATCACGATTAACCAACTAGTACATACATTTTACATAATACGAAAAATTTGCTTTAATGAGTCCACACAATACAATGGAATCAGAAAATAACCTTCTCACAGAGTACAAAAAAGCGACTGACAAAGATATCGAGGGTCTTGTAAAGAAACTTAATACTGAAAAAAATATAAGAGAGTATATTCCATACTCCTCGTATGTCCTATCTCACATAAAGCATGAAATCGTCTCTTTGTTTGTATCTTACGGCTTATCAATTGACGATCCTGAAAAAATAAGAATTACACTTCCACCTCCACACATTGAGGCGGATCTTACTATATCGGTATTTGAATATTGTAAACCGTTAAAAAAATCGCCAGCCTTCATAGCTAAAGAATTGGCTGATTTTGTAAATAACTCTCAAAAAAAATTTTACCTTCAATCCGCAGCCCCGATTAATGGTTATATAAATGTAGTTCTAAATAAAGAAAAAATATATAGTCAAGTTCTAGATTCAATTGGTAAATTAAGTGAAAAGTATGGTCATACAGATATA
Organism: uncultured Candidatus Saccharibacteria bacterium; assembly: GCA_964468845.1. Lineage (GTDB taxonomy): Bacteria > Patescibacteriota > Minisyncoccia > Phycocordibacterales > PALSA-1337 > CAIOGI01. The sequence continues at coordinate 6,737 of CAYXWP010000005.1, forward strand.
TATAAAAACAAGACAGTTATTATAGACTACTCTTCTCCAAATATCGCAAAACCATTCGGTGTTGGTCATTTACGATCAACTGTTATTGGGCAAGCATTGGCGAATGTGTATCATGCAGTTGGATTTTCAGTGGTGCGCGATAACCATCTTGGAGATTGGGGTACACAGTTTGGAGCATTAATCTATGCCTATACTCATTGGGGCGATGAGAAAATTGTTGCAGCAAACCCTATTGAGGAGTTGAAAAAATTATACGTTAGATTTAATGATGAATCAAAAGAAAATCCTATCTTGAAAGATGAAGCTCGAAAATTATTTTCTCAACTTGAGCAAGGAGACAAAAAACTTGTAGAGATGTGGAAAAAATTTCGCGATCTAAGTCTACAGGAATTTCAAAAAACCTATGAAAGATTAGGGGTTACTTTTGATTGCATGCTTGGAGAAAGCTATTATATCGAAAATTTTAATGAACTAATCAATGATTTAAAAGCAAAAGGTATAGCGGTTAGCACAGAAGACAATGCAGTTATAGTTGAAAATTTAGAAAACTTACCTACTTTTCTATTGCAGAAAAGTGATGGGTCAACATTGTACATTCTTCGTGATATTATAACACTTATACACAGACAAAGATTTTTTCACCCGGATGTTGTTTTGTATGTAGTTGGATCAGAACAAAAACTCAATTTTCAACAACTTTTTGCGCTATGTAATAAGGCTGGCTACACAAGTAACGTCCAACTTTTCCACATTGATTTCGGTCTGGTTTTAATAAACGGTGGGAAAATGTCTACCCGAAAAGGAACCCTAGTCAATCTTGAAGATGTTTTACATCAGGTTACGGTAAAGGCAAAAGAAATTCTCATTCAAAAAGGTGGTATAGATTTGGCTGATGTTGACAAAACGGCTGAGGTGGTTGGCACAAGCGCTGTTGTGTATGCAGACTTGAAACAAAACCGAAATAGTAATATAGAGTTTGATTGGGATAAAATGCTGAGCTTAGAAGCTGGTAGTAGTGTGTATTTGCAATATACCTATGCAAGAATAATGTCCATTCTTTCTAAAGTAAATTTTGATCCCTCAACCACCCCTAGTAGTAAGGACTATATTTTTGAGGATTTGAGTGAGTTCAGGCTTGCATTCAGGCTTGCTTTTTTCCCAGACGTATTACTTCGTGCTGTGGAAAACAATACGCCCCACACAATTAGCATCTTTCTGGAGGAATTAACTACAGATTTTAACCATTTCTATTCACAGATATCCATATTAAAAACAGAGCATGACGACTTGCGATATTCAAGATTGATACTTATCAACACTGTGGCTATCGGTATAAAAAATGCTTTAGCTATTTTAAATATACCTGTTCTTACAAAAATGTAGCTTTTGGTGGAAACATGGTCATGATTGGTATAAAAGGATTGATGGATTGAATTTCAGCAAAGATTTTCTTATTGGAAGCTTTTCTTTCTATGAGAAGAAAATCGACACCCCTTGCAATTGCTGTTTTTGCATCTCGAATAGTCGATATTTTTTTATAGACCAACTGCTTTTTTGAGGAAATATCTAATATAGGAAGCTCAGTGTAATTGCGAGTTTGTTTTAGGTAATGTGCTATTTTTTTGATGTTCTTACGTTTATCTGATTTACTGATTTCCATAGAACTCATTATATCGACCCCAGCAACATTGATACCAGATAACCATGAATTGATATTCACTCTACCCATTCCACCAGCAATCAAGATATATTTATTTTTGAGCATTTCCGTCAATCCAACGAGTTCCTCTTTGGGCGTCAGCACTCCTGTGCCTCCTGCAAATTTTTTATCAATTAGCACATATTTACCGACGATATTCTTATGGGATAAAGAGATATCACCTTCAGTTGATGAAAGAACATTAAAAAGCTTAACGTTTGGTTTTATTTTTTTTGCACAACTTAAAAAATATTTCTTTTCAACTTTTCCTACGGGGGCTGACCATTGTACGAAATCGGTAGGCATATCCTTGTAGACATCGAGCAGTTTATCCGGATTGACAATCCGAGTAACGAGTACGGTTTTGGTTTTAGGGTAGTACTCTTTCAATTCATGGATGATATTTTGAAATTCAGAAAGCTGCTTTTTATTTGGTAACCCAAAAATTGCATGCAAACCGATGAAGTCTATTTTGCACCGTGCCAAAAACCGTGCTGTGTGCACATCATTAATTCTACAAATTTTTATGGTATATTTACTCATATGTAGACTATTATCGCATATTATATGAAATACCCCTCATTTAAAGAAAAACATGTATTGGTAACTGGCGGATCTCGAGGAATCGGCAAAGCCATAGTTCTAGCATTTGCCGAGGCGGGTTCATCTGTCTCCTTTATATATAATAAATCAGAGACAGACGCAAATGACCTTATACTGTTGGCAAAAAATAAAGGTTATTCCATAACAGCATTTAAGTATGATCTGACAGACCCATCTAACTTCTCTCAGTTAGTTAAAAACGTGACATCAAATTATGGTCCAATAAATGTTCTTGTAAATAATGCTGGTATAAAAATTCGGACAAAATTTTTTGAAAGCACATTTTCAGACTGGGATAAAACATTTGCTACAAACCTTCGATCGGTATACTTTTTATCACAAACAGTAGCAAAAGAAATGGCCACACAAGAGGGAGGAAAAATTATTAATATTGCATCACAATCTGGAGTGTGTCATGTAAGTAGTTCTCTCGAATATGGTATCTCAAAATCAGGAGTCGTCTACTTAACTAAATGTTTAGCAAAAATTCTTGCGGGGTCAAAAATTACTGTTAATGCTGTATCGCCTGGACGAACATATACAGACCTAACAGAATATTCTAGCAACAAAACCAAAGAGGATATTGCAATAAATAATATCCCCCTAAAAAAAATAAATACGCCACAGCAGATCGCGAAATTGGTGCTGTTTTTTGCGACTGATTATGCTGATAATATTACTGGGCAAGTTTTAGCAATCGATGGCGGTGAGGGAATATGCTAACCCTCTCTTTTTAAAATATCTTCAATGATTATTTTGCTACAATCTAATCTTTGCCCTAAAAGACTTATTCGATCCGACAGAGTTAGTCCTAGTGTCGGTTGGTCGGAAATGTAGTATATGACTTTTTTTATAGTGTTTTTCGACAATGCTCGTATAGCTGGGTCCAGCTCCATATCGACGCACTCACACCCTAACTCAATAGACTCACCAGCCCACGCTTTTGTTTCAATAAGAGGTGAATCGACAAATATGAAATTAGCTTTTTTTACATCATGGGTCTGTAGTTCCATTTCGTTATCAATATCGATAAAGTTTTCATTGTTATAAGATCGCACGGGAGCTACGAGATCTCCAATTTTTTGCTTAGTCGTAAGCGATCCACATTTCCCATACATGTAGAATGATTTAAGATGGAAAATGTGCTCAAGCTCTTTTAATACAGCACTCAGCACATCCGCATTTGCCCAACTAAAATTTATGTACGTTGCGTCCTTAATGGTGATAAGCTGATAGCTTAAAAAATAATCGTCGATTATTTCTGTCTGATCAGAAACAAGTGTTTCTTTAAATAAAGATGTCCCGTTATTGAGGTCAAAAAAGAACAGGTAATCCGTTTTTATATACTCCACTATATCAGATTTACCACGCAGGATTTGCACCTTATCATTAAACATCGGTATCCTCGTGACTATTTTTTTTGCAATTCCAATTGTTCTGGAATCAGGCAAATGTCCCTCTTGGAAGATATTTTTTTCTTCATCATTTAGGCTTAATCTACTGTTTATATATTCATCTTCTATCACGAATAGGGCTAGCTGATGCTCAACATAATTCTTTAGAATCTCTTGTTCTACTTGCCCGGTAAACTTATCTGCAAATTTGTTGTTTGTTAAAAATTTTAAATAGAAATTAAAATTCCACATACTACCGATGAGAACGCCATTAATTTTTTTACCGGATAAAGACCGCTTCATTCTAGCCAGCCAGGTCTCGACCAAGTTTTCATAAGAAGCCGTAGTGCTAGTAAATTTTATCTCACATCCAATTAATAAGGATAAAATTTTACACTCGAGCTCCAAGTGTTTTATGCGTAATTTTCCTTCAATCGCCTGTACATGCAACTTACCGGAATTTTCACTAAAAAAAAGATTGTAGCGATGATGAGGAATTTTTTTGGCTGACAAAATTAATTCGAGAGAAATCTTATCCAATAATATTATCTCCTTTATCTTTTTTAAATCAACACGAAAATCATCTTTGAGATAGAGTAGAATCTGATCCCTGGTCATAAGGTTATCAGCAATAATGTTTTCTGTCGATTGTTTTTTCATAATCCCTGCTTTTTTGCTATTGTCTAAAGTCACTAGGAATGTTATAATAACATTAAATTTTCAAAACGTAAAATTATGTCTACATCCTCAACAGCAAAAGATTCGTTTGACGAAATCAGAATACATGCGAATGCTTTTGCCGATCACCTGCTAAGCCATAGTAATGTGATTCACGGGGTTTTAAGAAGGTATCAGAGTAAAGATGTTGTAGATGACGAAATTCAACGATCGGTAGAGATGCTGCGCAATATTGATGAATTGCAAAGTTATTTTATCAGTAAAGTAAATAAGGTTTCCGCTTTCCTACCGTTAAACTTACCGCTCTATTCTTTTGTACTGTTTGCTGCAGTTCCGTCTTACCAATCATTAGAGTTAGTGGTACGTGCCCCAGAAAGAATGGGTATGATTTTTGATGAACTATGCCATGCGCTTTCCCTAGATGATTTTTACAAAAATATTATATTTTTTAGTGGCAAGCGCCAGGACTTTGTGGACATTCACTGCGTGTCCTCGGATGTAGTCATCTTTACTGGTAAGTATGAGAACTTTATAAAGATACGTGAAATGTGTGGCAAAAAGACACTCATGCTTTTTAATGGTGTTGGTCACAACCCAATTGTTGTGACAGAAACTGCAGATGTAAATGTTGCTGTTGAAAAAACGCTCCACGTAAAATTATTCAATAACGGACAAGATTGTGCGGGTCCTGATATGATATTGGTTCATTCGACGGTTATAGACCAATTCTTGTCTTTATTAACACAAAAATTAAAATCTGTTAAAACCGATTATAACTACAATGATGCCCTCACAAAAATTGGTCCCTTATTTGAACCTAGTTCTCTGAGCCATTTTAGTGATGTTGTAAAAAGGGTCAGTGAAACTGGTGGAGAAATTATTGAGGGTGGAGTTGTAGATTATAAAAAAAATATTATCCACCCTTGTGTATGTCGTCACACGTTACAGCAATATACCAACTACGATGAATTATATAGTCCTATTTTTATAGTAACAGAGTATATCAATGATACCGAGCTTGATCTGTATTTTAATGACCCCAATTCAAGATATATACAAAAACAAATGTACGTTTCTATTTTTGGATACAGTAAATATATAGCAGAAAATTTGCCTGGAACGATACCATTAGTGAACATATCAGTCCATGATTCTGAGCGAGGAACGGAGGAATATGGTGGTTACAGTGTCGGGGCCTCGGCTGTCTCATTCAATAAATTGATGATTCCGAAACCGATACTGGTTCCACGAGAAATATACACTTACATGTTATCCCCCTATAATAAGTTAATAAAGGAGTCTGGTAGTGCCGAAAATATAATTATCGAAATGCTTTTCAAGGATACCGTGCAAAAAATTTTTAAAGATAATCTTGTCTTTGCATATATCTTTGGAAGCTACGCAAGAAATCGAGCGAAGTCATACAGTGATGTTGACACAATGGTATGTGTTAAGAAGAAAGATTCATTACAAATTCATCAATATCTTGAGTGGTTATTTGGGATTTCAGAAATTTTTGGCAAGATACCTGATTTTAAATATCCGGCTGAAATTGTCGAATTTAATCAGCTACAAAAAGCAGCTACGTCTTTTGAAAATCTGAGCTTGGTTTCTGAAATTAATTCAGCAGATGCTTATGATTCAATGCTCTGGCTTCACTCACTGTCACATTACAAAGTGGCAGTCGTATATGAGGAAAATATCCCTAGTGGCTGGGAAAATATTTTCCCTTCACAATCAAGCAGGATTTTGAAGGAATTTCTATCTGACCTGCGAGGAAAGATGTTATCAGGTATGGCACCTAAAAATTATGATCATTTTTCTAATATACCCACAAGCAAGGAAGGTATCGATAATTACATAAAAAATCTTGGAAATGGCAGGAAACTCATCGATATCTTGAGATACATATCTTTTGAGGAAAAACCTTTATACAGTAAAGATGTTATAGAATTTATCACTCAAAGAAATTTTTTTGGAAGAAAAGTTTTTATTAAAAACAAGACCAAGTTTAATTTTGATTCATCATTTAGGTTTGGTGTGACTGGATAGAAACTACGACGTTTGAATAGTCCAGAATAAAAAATGAACAAAAATAAAATATATTTCATATCAGGACCCACACAAGCTTGGCATAACAGATATCTTATATTTCCTTAGTAAATTAATTAAAATATAAATAACTAGATACTCTTAAAAAAGAATTCTAGATTTAGAGTTTTATCTTTCACAAGATAAACGCACCTCTCTCTCGAAAGGTGCATGGTGTACGCATAATCACTACTGAGCCTTTTGTAGCTGCCGAAAAACGATAACGGCAACGATGATCGCTAGTCCGACGGCAACTATCGTTGCGGGGCCAGTGGCTATCTTGTTAATTTCCTCAAATGAGAGTTTATTAAAAAAGAAAACACAATCATTATTAAATAACACTAATATCACCTCCTTTCTATTTGGAATATTACATCAGCTATCAATAAAAAACAATACTTGTCATAACTCACACCAATTCTTATTTACGTAATATAACAGACTTAAAGTACTGCTCTTGGAATTTTGTTGCCGATTCAATTTGCTCGTCAGTAAACTCTATTTCCTCCGGTACAACTATAAGCTTATCGTCGGCATCATTTGTACGATGTACGACGGCAATACATTTACCAGTAAAACTTGTAACTGGTTCATTTACCCCCATGACATATGCGTCTAATTCTTCCCCGTCTGGAGACATTGTGTCTGGAATAAAACCATAGTTGAGCTTGTACTCCCATCCGAATTTATGATGCTTTGTATTAAGTGGTCTATCAATAGTAACCTGCACAACTTTTCCTAAAAAACTCGTGGCATTAACTATGTTATTTTTTGCTTTTGTATCCATGATATTTCATTATAAATTAATATTACAAAATAAGGTTACATCTGATATACCCTATACTCTCCTATCCTACTTAAAAAATATCTATCATGAGTAACGATAATCATTGTACCCTCATATGTTTTAATTGCCTCTTCCAAAAAATCCAAAGCGTATATATCTAAGTGGTTGGTTGGTTCATCAAGAACAAGGCAATTCGGTTTTTGGTAAATGATTGTGGCCAAGACGAATCTTGACCTCTCTCCGGGAGATAATTCATTCGTATTTTTCTTCATCTCATCTTTAGTAATTCCTAAATTATTAAGAATTTTTCTAAATTCTGATTCATTTTCTCCACTTATTTCTTTTACCCTGTCTAAAATAGACTGATTATTTAATTCTGTCTCTTGTGGTAAATACCCAAAGTCGATTCCTGATCCAACTCTTAGGTTACCGGCGTCAGGTATAACCTTATTAATAAGCATCCTTAATAAGGTCGTTTTCCCAACTCCATTATTTCCAAGAATAACAACCGTATCGCCGTGTTGAATATTTAAATCTATAGGACCAATTCTCTTTTCACCAAGCATCTTTTCAACACCCGTTAGGTTGAAAACCATATCCCCACTTCTTTCCTTTAACTCTATTGAATAATCAATAACAGCCAATTCTTTAGGTTTCTCAACTTTTTCTAAGGTGTCCAATTTTTCTTGTGCATTCTTAACTGATTTACCCAAGATTTTTTCAGACCAATTCTTTAAATTACCCCTAGCCATTTTTTCATTATCCGTTTTTCTGGGTCCTTTCTCTCCTTCTGCTGACCATTGCTTTTTCTCCTGTAAACTATGTTCTAATTTCTTTTTTAAATCAATATAATCATTGTACTTCTTCCACATATTTTTGATTCTATTTTTTCTAGACAAAATATATGAGGAAAACGGACCTGGATAAATTACACTTTCACGACTATATGAATCAATCTCAATTATTTTATCAGCAATATTTTCTAAAAGCTGACGATCATGAGATACAATTATAAATGCTGCATAACTTTTACGCTTGTTAATGATTTTTTCAAGAAATTCAAGTGCTTGCGTGTCAAGATTATTAGTTGGCTCATCTAATACATAGATATCACTATCTAAGTTTAAAAGCTTTAAGAGGTTTACCTTACTTTTTTCACCGCCACTAAGCTCAGAAATTAATCGTTCAAATATATCAACTGATAGACCTAAAGTAATCAGTTCATGCTCCTTTATATCTGGAATATATTCCCTGACTCTTAAATTGCTATTTTGTATAGACATCTCTTGAGGTAGATATACCATACTTAATCCATGTCCAATTACTATTGAGCCATTACTTGGAATGAGATTTCCAGAAATAATATTTAGTAGAGTTGTTTTACCAACACCATTTGATCCAACTAGGGCAATAGTCTCGCCTGGCGATATAGAAAACGATATATTATGAAGTATCTCATTTTCCCCAAATGAAAAAGCTATTTTTGAACAAGAAAGTGAGTTTTTTACTGCATGCATTAATTTATGATAACAAAATATGTCACCAAATGCACAAATTCAGATGCATACAACAACCGTGAGTGCACGCTTAATAAGCTAATTTAAATATAGCGAATAGTAGTACGATTAAAAATACCAAAACTTTCCAAGAATTTCCCATAATGTCATACCTTGAATCATTTATAAAATTTATATTGTCTTTTTGTTTTTCAGTCATTATATTTAAAATTTTAGCCCCCATATTTCAGAGGGCTGGTGATGTTAGTTGTCGTCAATTGCGTTTGTTGAGCAAACTTCCGTTTCGTCTGTGTCGTTAGGTTCTGAACTCGGACTTGACGGAACGATTGCTTCAACAACTGCACTGACCATACGGGATAGGATTGATTCGTCAGCCATTTTTGTTCACCTCCTTTGGGGTGTTTGGGGTTAAGGTTTCGGTTTGGAACAGATTGTCATAGTAGGCCTCAACCTCTACATGATTAAGGTCCCGTTGATTACGGTGTTCTTCAACGCCTGTCTTTTCAATAAGGTCGAAAATGGTATTATCCATGTTTTCCTCCCCTCTGCACTAATTGAAGCATATAGTATTTTTCTTGTCAAGAATTTTCCATGTCCAAGCTATACAAACCCCTCACTCTGTGACTAAACAATATTCACTGTAATAAACAGTCAAAAAACTACGTACTACATGACAAGCATATTACTTTTGGTAATGCATATATCATAGACATTATTATGCAGATAGCCACAAAGTAAGACGGTCGATTATTATAATTGCAATTAAATTTGCATACGTGCTTTTTGTTTGCACCACGACATTATTACTATTAGATTATTAACAAAATTAATAAAAATTATAAAAAAAATATGAAAAGTAAAAATAAATTAAAAAAAATATTAGTTATGTTTGCTTTAGTGTTGTTAGTAGCAGCCCCGTTGAGTAGAGTTTCTGCTGATGATGACGATGATGAGGATCGAAATAGAAATGAGGAAAGATCTAGTGAGGAAAGATCTGGAAAAATTGAATCCAAACTCCAGATTGAAAAAAATGGAAAAGCTGAAGTAAAAGGTGCAGTATTTCAGTCAATTTCAACTGGTAACATTTTTACAGTAAAAATATTCGGCATGACAATTACTGTAGATGGGTCTCGAACTAGGATAACGTCATCTAACAATAACAACGTATCCCCTTCGAGCATACCAGCAGGAGCAATCCTAGAAATTAAAGGAACGTTTAATTCAAGTACAGGTATCTTAACTGCAAGTAGTATTAAGATTCTTTCAAGAATAATTGTTCCACCAACCGACACTACTCCGCCAGTAATCACATCAATTACTGTAACAAACATAGCCTCAACTTCGGCTACTGTAAATTGGACAACCAATGAGAACTCAACGAGTAAAGTATATTATGGGACTAGCTCACCACTTAATTTAGCGACAGCGTTGAATATCACGAATGCCACCCTATTGACCGGTCATTCATTGGGCCTTTCTGGTTTAGTCGCTAGTACGACATACTATATTGTTGTTGAATCAACAAACGCTGCGAATCTAGTATCGACGTCTAGCCAAATGTCGTTTACAACTAGTGCTAGTGCACCCCCTATTGATACTACTCCACCAGTAATATCAGCTGTTGCAGTTGCAAATATCGCTACATCATCAGCCACGGTAAATTGGGCAACCAATGAGAACTCAACGAGTAAGGCCTACTACGGTACCAGCTCACCACTCAACCTAGCAACAGCATTAAATGTTACAAATGCAACCTTGTTGACTGGTCACGCTTTGAACCTTTCGGGTTTAGCTGCTAGTACCACATATTTTGTGGTCGTTGAATCTACAAACGCTGCGAATCTAGTTTCAACATCTAGTCAGACAACCTTCACAACAAATCCTGTAGTAGTTGTTCCACCAGTAGATACCACTCCGCCAGTTATTTCATTGGCTAATATTGTTGACGTTGCGACATCATCAGCCACAGTTAATTGGACAACGAACGAAAATTCAACAAGCAAGGTATACTACGGAACAAGCTCACCACTCAACCTGGCAACAGCATTAAATGTAAGCAACCCTGCTTTAACACTCAGTCATTCGCTTGGTTTGTCTGGTCTAACAGCCAACACAACCTATAACGTTGTGATCGAATCTACTAATCTAGTAAATTTGACATCAACATCAAGCCAAATGTCGTTTACAACTAGTGCAGTTGTAAATCAGGTAGTATTAACAACAGCGTTGGTAGCACAACACAACCTTAGAACAAATTGTTGGATGATTATCAACGGATCTGTATATAATTTAACAGATTTCGTATCACCAATTAATGAACATGAGGGTGGGTTGAATGCAATCGTCTCACGTTGTGGAACTGACGGAACAGTAGCTTTTGACAACATAGGTCATTCACCACAAGCCATCGCACTCCTAGACACTTTCTTCCTTGGAGATGTTGGAGAAACTGTGACATTACCTTAAATTCAAGTGTCAGATATTATTAACAATTATCAATCTAGCGATAATAGCTAAATAAATAGCTGCACAGAGTCCACAATGCATAGAAGTTGTGGACTTTGTGCTTTGTATATAAAATAATTATAAAAAGTAGCGTTTCTGTTATAATACACTCATGTCCCCCACCGAACTCATTATTCTCATAGCTGTCTTTATCGCACCTATCGCCTATCAACGTATTCATTTTATCTATAAAAGAAGTCATTTTGAAAAACTCTCTGGCGTTAGAGAAAAAAGTGGGCTACAAATCCACCACGCTCATTGGGGTATATTATTTCTTTTTATTACTACCATTTACACTTTATTCTGGGGAAATGATATTTATTCAATAATCGGATTTGGATATAGTTGGGGTTTAATTGCAGATGAAATTATTCCTCATTTGAAAACTCCGAGCACTGACAGAGAAGCTGAACTAAAAATATATTCTGCGGCCAGAAAACCAACATTGAAATTGGTATCAATGGCAATAATATTATTTGTTATCCTTTATTTAGTTTCCTAGCTTAACTTGCATACAGATGAAACAGGAGAATTTGGGTGAAAAAATAATTATTCTATAATTTACATTCTATTTCTTAACCAAACGAAAGGCTGTAAAATAATTACTATTTTGTCCTGTACCATTTGAAAAATATATTTTACCAGCAGGACTAGTCCCATATGTCCATGGACCAACATAATCTATAAGCGGATCTGGAACCACAGGAGTACCATTTGCGCGTCTTTCGCAGAGAGTGAATCTGGCCGTAACCGCCCCCCTCCACACACAACCATCTGTGTTTGCATTTGAAAGATTTGTTCTGTATGTAGTTGGCTCTGCCTCACTTAATCCCCAAGCTAATGTTTCATGCTCATGATAATATTCACCCGAGCTAGGGAAAGGGGTAACATTAGAAAAATCATTCGGGTAATATTTAACCACAAATTCAAAGACATAAGTTTCCGCTATATTTGCCGTACTCCAAGTATCCACATAAAGATAACAGTTAGCTGGGTCCGTTATTCTAAATACACAATTATTTTTAATTAAATCTGTCAAATCAACACTACGAAAATTACTATTTGGACCTCTATTCCAAAAGATTCCACTTTTTAATAATCCGGTTGGAGATTCAGAAACCAAAGCAGGATCCGTCCATGCCATTGTTCCACTTGCGTTTACGGCTGTAAGAACTTTTCCAGCAGCCGGAGAACCAGAGCGAACCTGTACTTCACCATTAAATATCGAGGCTCCGCTAACAGACAAACCCTGAGTCGCTATATTCCCTACAACATCGAGTATCGAGCCAGGAGCGGGTTGGCTAGCCGTGCCCAAAGACAAAGCACCTCTTTTGTATTGAGAACTACTACTTGCATTGATAGGTGCCTCAACGTTATTACTAGGTGGATTTGCTGGCGCTCCTGTCCAAGCCATTACATATCCAACTCCAAGAACCATTATTAATGCGAGGATTATTGATTTTACGTTTTGTGTTATTTTTGTATTCATATTTATTTTTTAATTTTTGAAGTTGTCTTGCTATTTAGTTTATTCAGATCATTTAGGAGATTTTGTTTCGTGGTAGTCGATACTGGATTTTCGCTATTTATTCTACTTATTTCCTGTAAATTTTCTCTTTTAAGTATTTCTTCTTTAGACAGTCCTCCATTCTCGATTCTTATTCTATTTGAATTTTGGTTATAGAAAATATAAACATAATCGAATGCCAATGAAAAAATAATTATAAGCGTTAGCAATATAATTATTATTTTTCTTCGAGTAATATTTGCTTTTTCTTCAACAATTAAAGGCGTCATATAATGTATGTATTATACATTACAATACTTCACAAAATGTATTACTTATCCACAACAAAAACAGATTTAGTAGTTCTTCAGCCTATTTATCTTGTCATGCTGTCGTATCTTCTCATGCGCCTTCGCTTCGATCTGACGAATACGTTCTCGAGTAACACCGAACTCCTTACCCACCTCTTCTAGTGTATGCGTAATACCATCATTCAAACCATGTCGCATTTCAAGAATTTTCTTTTCTTTTTCAGAAAGATCATCGAGAATTTCATTGACCTGATCTCGTAGAATACGACGTGAGGATTCTTGGTCTGGAGAAAGAATTTTGTCATCAGCGATAAAGTCACCGAGAGTAGACTTTCCATCATCACTATCATCCCCTATTTGATCATCAAGCGAAGCAACATTCTGATCAATTTTTTCAATATTATATATTTTCTCGACATCAAGACCCATTTCTGTAGCCACTTCTTCTGCAAGAGGATCACGGCCAAGGTCTTGAGTTAGACGACGAACAACTTGTTTATACTTCGCAATTGTCTCCACCATGTGCACTGGAACACGAATAGTTCTACTCTGATCCGCAAGAGCACGAGTAATAGCCTGTCGTATCCACCATGTAGCATAAGTTGAAAACTTATAACCCTTTGTCCAATCAAACTTATCAACAGCCTTAAACAAACCAAGATTACCTTCTTGAATAAGATCAAGAAGAGTAAGGTCTGGAGAACGTCCAACATATTTCTTTGCAATAGAGACTACGAGGCGAAGGTTCGCACGAGCAAGTAGATTTTTTGCTTCCTTGTCCCCAGCCTGAATTCTTCTTGCTAAATCCTTTTCATTTGCGGCAGAGATAAGTGAAAACTGACCTATCTCTTTTAAATACATTTGAATAGAATCGTATGAAGAATCTGCACTTCTACTACTACCGTATGAATATTTCTTTGGAGCATGATGAACTTCTGGTTCCATTTCAAGTAATCCACCTCCTTCTAGAACATCAATACCTGCAACTGCAAATTTTGAATACAAATCATCAAGAAAAATAATATCGGTTTCGATATTTGGAAATTCTTTCAAAATTTCGTCATAAGTAACAAAGCCTCTCTCCTTACCTTTTGTTGTAAGTTTCTGTGCTTTCTGCTCAAATTCTTTATTCTTGCTCTGTTTTGCTGGACTTACTTTTTTATCTGATTTCTTTTCTACTTTTTTTAACTTTGTTTTTGGCTTTGACTTTACTTTTGACTTAACTTTTTTAACTGCCTTTTTGATTGATTTTTTTGTTTTCTTCATATTATTAAAATTTTTACTAAATGATTTTCGTCCTAAATATTCTTTTTCTTCGATAACTCAGAGAGTCTAATACTCAGAACTTGGCATTTCTTCATCAGCTCTTGTCCCTTTATTTCATCCTTTTCTCTTTCGGCCTTTGCTAATTCTGCCATTGCATCTGAAAAATCCTGACGAACAATATCTTCTTCAAAATTGAGGACAAGTTCGTTAAAATCTTTTATTAGATCCTTCGTATCTGCATTTGAACCAAAGGTTACCTCTGCTTCCAAAAGTAATTCATCTTTAAACGGCTCAATACTCTTTATTAAATTGTCGTGCTTCTCCCCGGAAATATTTTTGATGTTAGTCTTATGACTGTTTACATCTATACCGGATATAGAATTTTTTTCTATATAATAAATAAGACCAAACAACTTTCTTGTGATCGAATCAAGTCGTGTTGATGTAGTTCTTTGCCTCTCAGCAGTTTGAACCTCGGCAACCAAACCCTTCATAGAAGCCTCTACTTTCTTTAGATCTTCTCTGATTGACTCTTCTGAAAGCCCAGTTTTCTCCTTTATTAACTTTATATAGTGTGCTTTTTCCATCGCACCTGTAAGAGGGGCAATAAATGGAAGTACATTGTCCTGTAAAGCCTTTGGAAGCTTTCTGGGATCAATATTTTGTAAAAGCACAGTATCAAGTTGAAATTCTACCACAGGTTTGGAATTACGCAATACATTCTTCCATGCCTCAGGATCTAATACGACTAGGTCAGCTGGATCCTTTCCTTCAGGCAAATCTGCAATTTTAACATCCATACCTAAGCTTAATGCAATAGCTGACGAACGCATAGCAGCTTTCCTCCCAGCATTATCAGAATCAAATGCCAAAATTATATTATTTGAAAGTCTTTTTATTATCCCAAGATTATTTACTACATTGTCTTTTGATATTAATGATTCAGCGAGGGCAGTGCCAGAAACTGCAACTGTGTTTTTTATCCCAGATTGATGAGATAGCACTAGGTCCATTTGCCCCTCTACGAGAATAGAATAGTCTTTGATGCGAATAGCCTGTTTTGCCTTATCAATTCCATAAAGTACGGTTGATTTATTAAAAAGAACTGTATCTGGACTATTTAAATATTTTGCAGATTTGCCATCATCTACCAATATTCTTCCAGAAAAAGCTATGACTCTCCCACTTGAATCCGAGATGGGAAACATCACTCGTCCACGGAAACGATCGTAATAACCTTTTTGCACTCCTCCGTCTAATGCCTCAGGTTTTTTTATAAGTCCTGCTTTTTCTATATCATTATCAGAATATTTTTTACCAATCAAATATGTATAGAGCAAGCGCCAGTCAGCTGGAATATAGCCTATGCGAAAACTCTTTGCTGTCTCAGATGTGATTCCCCTTTTTTTCAAATACTCCTGTGCTTCTTTATAATTTTGCAAACCTTTTTCAAAAAATACAGTGGCATCCTCCATTATCGCAAGAAGTTTTTCCTTTTCAGTTTTGTGTTCGATTGTACTCCTATCAAATTCGAGCTGAACTCCAGCTTTCTCAGCAAGCATTTTTAATGCACCCATAAAGTCCAACCCTTCGAATTGTTCTACGAAACTGAAGATATCGCCCCCCATAGAACACCCAAAACAATGGTATGTACCCCTATCAGGAGAAACAAAAAAAGATGGCGTTTTCTCATTATGAAATGGGCACTTGCCCTTTAGGTTTTTACCTGCTTTTTCTAGCTTAATGTATGAGCTTATCACCTCCTCAATCCCAAGCCTTTCCTTGATTTTTTCTACATTAGATGACATTGGGTACAGTATATATCATTTTTATGCTTGACTACAACTACTGGTTTGGTAGGATATGTACATAATCCTTGCGAATCATTAGTGTAAAAACTAAGAAGGTTCGGCTCGACATTATTGTTGACGGCAAGAATTCACATGCCTCCTTCGGGAGGCTTTGTGTTTATTCAGACATAATACTATAGAAATGTAGGGGTTAAAATACATTTTGCTTAATAATTAATTATCAAAAAGAAGCAGTGGATTTGCTTTGAATTGAAGCATCTTGGCAGTATCTCTGCCATTATCTCCACCCTTCCTTTGCATACCAATCTTTCCAATTCTTAGATTACCTTGCTTAGTAATAAAAACATCACCTTCAGAAAATACGTTCAGAGCATAGTTAATAGATTTCAATATCCACTTAATTTCATTGTCTAATTTCAAAGCTACAAGCATCCAATTTGCTGAAAAGACACCTTTTCCTTTTATCAAATCGGTGACAATCAATACCTTGTTTTTACTAAAAAATTTAATTACCTTTTCGACTTCTTCTGGCAACATTTCATCAAAAAACATCCTTCTTGAGTCTCTTAGACCTTGTTTTTCACTTTTAGATTCCCCAGTATACTT
>CAYXWP010000006.1:0-23003 GCA_964468845.1 uncultured Candidatus Saccharibacteria bacterium
GGTACTGAACCTGGTATATGGAGTGATTTAGTCTTCGAATTCTCATGTACACAAGCAAAAAACCAAAACCCACAGGATCCTCCAGGACCTGTGGGTGAAAAGGGTTTATAAATCGCGTTAGTTAAACGGCGACGTCGTCGGTTTCAGGACTGTCCCGAATGAACGAGGCGAAGCCATCACAACTCGAGACCTCTCTGTCCATGGGAGACTCGGTCTCCACCGGGACTTCCTCACTTGCGATCTGCACCTCCTGCTGAGGAGGAACTTTTTTGAGGAACAGGCACAGTCTGGCCTCATCAACGTCACCAAACACCTGGAGAGCCGAACGCATTCGTTCGCGTCTCTTGACACCATCCTGATGATCAGTGTTCGTACGCAATTGTGCAAAATATTCACCTGAACTTGTTGCACATCCAACTAGCTTTTTTGCTGACATACTGCTTGTACTCCATTTTGCTGCTGTTTTTGTTCAATTGGACACACACGTCGCCTTACTCCGAAGGCGTGGGTTGCGTGTACATCCGGATATAAATGGTACTACTTTCAAACTGAGACGTCAAGGGCCTATAGAAACTACTAGCTGTGCACAACTTCCCTCGTAAAACAGCCATTTTTCTCGACAAACGCCCCCTTTTATAATATAGTGTAAAAACGGTGAATTTCACCATTTATTAGCCAATTGCATACGCTAAAACCGCAAATTAACATTATTATTAAAAAGCGGACCGTATGCATCAAAATTATGATTAAAGATACAAAAGACGAAGTTAAAGTTGAGAAAGTTAAGAAGGTAAAAAAGGAAAAAGTTGATGCTGCTCCAAAATTGGACACATTGATGGACAGAATATTGAACGAGTCAGCTAATCCCCCATTAACAGGAGATCTAGTTGAAGGTCCAGTTATAAACATAGAGAAGTCAGCAGTTTATATTGATCTTGCACCATTTGGTACAGGTATCATTTTTGGTCGTGAATATATCACAGCCAGAGATATTATAAAGAAAATAAACATCGGCGATGTTGTCGCAGCAAAGGTTGTTGATACAAATAACAAAGATGGTTATATAGAACTTTCCCTAAAGGAAGCTAGACAAGCTCTTATTTGGAGTGAGGCTGAAGCTGCTATCAATAATAAATCTATTCTTGAACTTCCTATTATCGAAGCAAACAAGGGTGGGCTTATTATTCAATGGCAAGGTATTTCAGGATTCCTTCCAGCATCACAGTTAAAGACAGAACATTACCCAAGAGTATCAGATGGAGACAAGGATAAGATTCTTGAAGAACTAAAGAAATTAATTGGAACTAAAATTTCAGTTTCAATTATTTCTGCAATTCCAAAAGAAGGAAAACTTATTTTCTCTGAGAAGAGTCCAGAATTAAAGGATAAGGAAAAGATCATTGGCAAATACAAAGTTGATGATGTTATCAACGGAACAGTTACGGGTATCGTTGATTTCGGTGTCTTCGTTAAATTGGAAGACGGCCTAGAGGGACTTGTTCATATTTCAGAAATTGACTGGTCACTTGTAGAAGATCCTCGTGCCCTATTCAAGGTTGGACAGAAAATAAAGGTAAAAGTTATAGAGATCAAGGAAGGAAAGATTTCTCTTTCTGTTAAGGCGCTTAAGGAAAATCCTTGGGTTGAAGCTTCAAAGAAATACAAGAAGGAAATGCAAGTACAAGGCGTGGTTATCAAATTCAACAAACATGGTGCATTGGCATCTATTGAAGAAGGAATCGCTGGACTTGTGCATGTATCAGAATTTGGCTCAGAAGAAAAACTTCGAAAGAATCTCGAGCTTGGAAAGTCATACAATTTCAAAATTACATTATTTGATGTAAAGGAACAAAAGATGGCTTTGTCTTTCGTTGGAGAGAAGAAGGTGTAATAGTTAAGGTCAAGTATTCTATAAAAGTAAAAGAAAGAAACCCCACTTTTGTGGGGTTTCTTTCTTATGGCCTAACTAGAACATTTATTGGCTATTACTATAAACAAAGTATAAAAATACTTGACAAATTTCACTAGTATGCTATACTTATTAAATCAGGATAAGGTATTGGATACGGTCCTGATGTGCCAAGTGGCACTTACATAGTTCATTACATTCAGGGTCAATTTTCGGGAGTGGGCATATCGCCCCTCCCGTGTCACAGGCAGTACTGGCTATAGCCTTAAGTTTGTAAGAGCCAGTTAAGTAAACCGCAGACTACGCAATATGTATATGGAAAGAGTGTGTTGCGCATTGGTTTACTTAAGTTGTTGACCGTTTGGTCATTCTTCCTTCCCTACGCTGAATTTGATGCATAAGGCGTAGATGTGACATTGTTAGAATGCGATCTAGCCGTGACTCCAGGGAACGTAATCTCAAAGCAATATCGTTCAATGGAGTTACGGTGACAGTTATTCGGGGACTAACAATCTCCGTCTGGATGCCGAGCTTTGCTTGCGTTACGGTTGCCGCAAGGGGCATGGGTAGATCCCTACGGGGACCCCATGCAGATAGATGACTCTCTTGAGATCATCTGCCCCGCGACCGTCGGTTACTTACCTCCTTCCTCTTGTGTCACTGCCAATGACGTAAGATAGGGGGTTTTCTTTTTGCCAATATTTGGCTACGTTCACAGCAAAAGAGGTCGCTTTCACCTATTACAAAAGCTACCTAGCAAAATGTGACCAATTTTTGGTCAACTTTTACTATGTGCCAATTTATAATATTGAAGATCCCTCGCCACTTAATATTTTTGTGCGCAAAATTGAGAAGGCCACTGCCCCGACCCCAACATCTTTTCCCATTCTACTTGCCAAGCTACGCATATAAGTACCACTGGAACATTTAACCCTGATCTTTGAAAGAGTAAATTTTTTCTTAAGCAAATTTTCATCGAATACTCCCTCCCACTTAGCAATAATTTCCTCTTGTCTAAAATCCCCCTTCACCAAAGAAATTTTTTCTTTAACTTGATTAAGAACTTCCGCACCTATCATTTCTCGAGTACCAAGATTTTCAATAGAATAAATCTCCACTTCTTTCGTCGGCATTTCATCTGGCACATCTTTCATTGCAAAAACGCGAGCGATAATTCTCGAAGAATACCTTGGGTATTCTTGAACGAACTTGCCAACATATTTATTATATTTATTTAAATCAATTTCAACTGCATGGCTACACAAACCATTTTTTCCCGCGCCGTGAGCACCATCAGCACGATCAGTTCCTCCAAACATTCCATCGATTTTCCCAAGCACATCATGCGTATCCGTAGATACACCAAACAAAACCTCTACTTCATACTCCTTATCCAAACCCAAATACTTCTCCTTGTTCTTGCACTCCTCTCCAACAAGAATAATGAGCTCACCCTCAGCAAGCGGATCAAGGCGCCCTGCATACGTCATCGGAACCTCCACAGAAATACCTTGCTCAATACGAACACGTTCAAGGCATTCAAGTGGCGTCTCTCCTAGATTTTTATTTGTAATAATGACTTTTTGCATAATTTTGATAGAATGATGACATGAAACTATCAATTGATCCATACAAGGGTGTTCGAGACTTTTATCCCGAAGACATGGCTGTACAGAATCAGATATTCAATATCTGGAAAAGTGTAGCACAAAAATTCGGATATCAAGAATATTCTGCTTCAGTTCTTGAGCCTGCAGACCTATACAAGGCAAAGTCAGGTGAGGAAATCGTGAATGAGCAAACATATACTTTCAAAGACCGAGGAGATCGTGATGTTACTTTGCGTCCAGAAATGACCCCCACTGTTGCCAGAATGGTTGCTGCAAAAAAACGTGAGCTTGGCTTCCCTTTACGTTGGTTCTCAATTCCAAATCTTTTCCGTTACGAACAACCTCAACGAGGCCGTTTGCGCGAACATTGGCAATTAAATGTTGACATCTTTGGTGTAGAGAGTAATCAAGCAGAAATCGAAGTAATTCAAATGGCTTATGAAATTACACTTGCGTATGGATTGAAACCTACAGATTTTGAAGTGAGAATAAACAATCGTAAACTAATGAATTATGTTACGAAAGAAGTTTTTGGCCTTGATGATGACAAAGCAAAGAAAATTTCAAAGCTGATTGATAAGAAAAATAAAATTCCGGCTGAAACATTCAAACTACTTTCTGAAGAAATACTTAATGGAAAAAGTCAGCAGTTTTTGACATTAATTGCTTCACAAAACTTTGAAGAGTTTACAACAAATCTTCCCCAGACAAAAGAGGAACATAAAGGTTTGAAGGAAATCAAGGATGTTATTGAAGCACTTGGGAAACTTGGAATAACAAACGCAAGGTTTGATCAAACACTTATGCGTGGTTTTGACTATTACACAGGAATAGTTTTCGAGGTCTTCGATAACAACCCATTAAACCGCCGATCGGTATTCGGTGGTGGACGTTATGATGATTTACTTTCACTTTTTGGAGGAGAAAAGGTTCCGGCCTTCGGTTTTGGTGCTGGAGATGTTGTAGCAAAAGATCTTTTAGAAACGTATGGGAAGGCAACTAAGGCAGAGTCAGTAAATCCGGCAGATATATATATCTGCTTAATGAATGAGGACTTTGCAAGTTACGGACAGGAGCTAGCTCAGGACTTACGAGAAAAAGGCATTAGAACTTCAATTGACTTCTCTTTCAGGAAAATTGGAGATCAAATAAAAAATGCTGACAGAATTCATATTCCAAATATTATTTGCATCGGTGAAGAAGAAGTGAAAACAGGAAATTTCAAATTGAAAAACCTAGCAAGCGGAGAAGAGAAAATTTGTACAATAACTACTATTACTGTCTAATTTTATCTATTCACTTAACTTTAATTATCCTTAAAATTAACCAGCCACCAGCTATATGCGAAAAATTACTTTTGACATTGAAACAAGAAATCTATTTCAAGATGTAAGTTCTACAGAATCTACCGCCTTGGATATTTCTGTTGTTTGTATTCATGATTCACTGACAGATCAATATTCCAGCTATTTGCAAGAAGATTTTCCTAAACTATGGCCCATCATTGAGCAAGCCGATATGCTTATCACCTTTAACGGCGACCATTTCGATATTCCCCTTCTCAACAAATACTATTCTGGAGATCTAAAAAAAATAAAAAGTTTGGACTTACTTGTAGAGGTTAGAAAGGTTCTTGGGAGGAGAATAAAGCTAGATACAATTGCAGAGGCAACACTTGGAACAAAGAAAAGTGGCCATGGACTCGAAGCGGTTACGTGGTGGAAAAACGGTGAAATAGATAAAATAATAAAGTACTGTATTGACGATGTAAAAATTACAAAGGCTGTTTACGACTATGCTTTAGCAAATGGCAAACTTAAATACAAAGACCTTGGAGTTGGTGGACAAATACGAGATATTAAACTAGACACTTCTAGTTGGGAAGAAAAAAGTGACAGTGCAATGACTTTTACTTTGCCGTTTTGATTATTTTAAACTTTCCCTAACCTCAGCAAGTTTTTCTTCATCATCTTTCTTCAGTTGCTGTTCATTCACTTCTTTGACCTTAGCTACCGCTTCCTTGAGTACTGCTTCGTACTGACTATCAATACTGTTCATAATATCCAAATACAAAGCTGCAAGGTTTACAAGACTCTCTCCCCTTTCTTCTTTGGTCCCTTTTGCAGAAAGCATCTCTTCAATCATGACTGACGCTTCAGCTATCTTGTTCTCCGATAAGAGTTTCTCCAAATCCGCTATTTTTTGTGAATTCATAATAGTTTATTTAAAATTATTTATTATGCACGTGCCTTTTGAATAATACGAAGAAGCATGAATTTCTTTGCTCGACCTTCAATACCCCTTCCTAGCTTTTTAGAAGTTTGTTCCATAGTTGAAAGTATCAATTCACGAGCATCTTCATCTTCTCGTGAACCAAACTTTTTCTTTTCAAGATAATTTCCAAGAGTTGTTTCGAGCTCTGAAAAGGCTCCTTGCTCCAATGTCATTTCATTAACCGCTTTGAGAATTTCCTCGCCTGATTTTATTTCAATAGCTTCATCAATCTTTTGTTGAAGTGTCTCCTCATCCTGTTCAGATATTAGCTCCAGTTTTGCCCCTTCATCACCCTGAGCATTTACCAGAAATTCCATTCTCTCCTGCAGAACATTCAGTTCGTCAGTGGAATCAGCGTTCCTAAACATTCTATTCAATTGTGTAGCTACTCTTTTTTTAATTTTATCATGCAAATTTCCAATACTAGCGATTTCAGTAAGAAGTTCTGACTTCAAATTTGATTCGCCACCTTCGACAAATCCCTTTGCTCCTCGTAAAATAGAACCATAGGTACGATCAAGAATAAACATACCGGCTTTCTTCATAAAACCTTCTGCAGAATTCTTCTTCTCTTCCAAATTCTCCAACTTGCCTTCCAGATATGAAATATTTCCAGCCAACCTCTGTTGCGTGTCTATTTTTTCATGAAGTTCATGTAATCGTTCTGGATCGTCAATAGATATTTTTTCAACATAATCATCAATGGCCTCCATGTCCCCGTCATAAAGTTTAATCCCCAATTCATTCTGTAATTTTTCCCTACAGAGGTCTTTGTATTCTTTTTTTACAATAGTCAGTGATTCAAATGTCTTAAGATGTCCCTGCATTACTTCCTTATTGTCGATATCAACACTTCCTTCTTTATTTTTTGCTAGAAATTTAGCAAAATCTTTTGTATCCATTGCCTCATCTAATTCTACATCATACTCATTTATTTCTTTGGGCATATTGTTACTTTTAAAATTATTAAAATGTATATTTGTAAATATATCACTACTTCTTATACTTCGCCATAATCTCCTCCTCAACCCCCTTCCTATCCTTTCCATACTTCAAATGTGATAATTGCTTTATCGAATCAACTATTCCCTTATCACCCACCGGCGGTGGCATAGTTTCGATATTAAAAGGCTTTACGGGACGGCCATTTGCTAGGATTTTCAAGTATGCATTGTAATTATCTATAGACATAAGATCCTTCGCAGTAAACACTGGAGAGAATTGTTTTTCCAAATATTCAGCGTCCTCAGCACCTACACGAAAAGCTGCAATAGAACCTACGTTTCCGAATACTGAATCACGAATACCCTCTTCAAGCTGTGCGATAAATTGATGAGCAATATTTAACGATAATTTATATTTTCTTGCTTCAGATAATATTGTAGAAATAGAATTTGTAGTGATATTCTGGAACTCATCTATATAAAGATAAAATGGTGGTAAATTATTACCAAGCGAATCTGCTCTAGATAGAGTTGCCATTAAAATCTTTCCAACAATAATTAGACCAATTAAATTTGCATTAATATCTCCCAATCTTCCCTTTGAAAGATTGACTAGGAGTATTTTTTTATTATCCATTATCTCTCTGAAATTTATAGTTGAAGTTTCCTGAGCAATAATCGGTCGCATAATATCGTTTGAAAGAAATACATCAAATTTACTTGTTATATATGGAACAATATTTGCAAGTGATGCTTCTCCTCCTGCTTTCTCAGCGACTTCTTTCCAGAACTGCACAACGATAGGATTTTTACAATTTGAGATTTTTAATTCTCGGAATGCCTTATTCGCAAGAACACGAGAAACATCAAGTAAAGTATTTCCGGTTTCTGGATCTTCCATTACTAGCAAAACTGCGTTTCTGAAATATTGCTCAAACATCGGGCCTCCAGCAGTTTTCATATCAAAAAGCTTGTTGAAAATAGAGAGCATTTCATTCACCACAAATGTCTTTTGTTCTGGGTATTTTCTATCATACTCAAGCATATTGAGTGCCATTGGCCTTTCTGTATTGCTTGGATCAAAATAAATAACATCCTCATACCTATGCTTTGGAATAAGTGAAAGAAGCTCTTGAATAACATCACCATGTGGATCTATCATACAAACTCCTTCTCCGTTCGCTATATCTTGCGCTATCATATTTTTCAAAATTGTAGTTTTACCAGTACCAGTTTGTCCAATGACATAAAAGTGTCTCAAACGATCTTCGGGTGTCATGAATACCTTTGTCTCTGTTCCTCTATCTTTGTTTGTGCCAAGCAAAACTCCCTCTCGAGCAAGCTCAAGTGGAGCTGGAGCACTACCTGCCTTTGCTGTTTTAAGATGCGGAGCAGAACGTATAACATTTGCAGGAAAATGCATGAGACTTGTAATCTCTTTTAAATTTGAAAGCATTCTCCATTTTTCATCAAAAAGTCTGAAGGAATAATTGTAGAGTAAATCTTTAAACTCACCTTTTGTTACTCTATCAAATTTCAATTTATTTCCGTGAGTGTATTCGAATTGATTAAATGAAGATTCAATATCAGCGATAATTTGCCCAGCAACCATTTCATTTTCTGCAGAAGCGATAACGCGAATATTCATCGCAATTGTTGGTGAGCCAATTTTTTCCTTTATAGCTTCAACAGCTAATTGATCGACTTGTTGAGCTGCTTCTTTTTTCTTTTCTTTAGCTTTTTCCTTATCCTCCTTAGATGTCATTATTCCTGAAATTCCCTTCATAAATCCGTCAACATATTTAAATACTCCTTCTCCGTATTTTGAAATAGCTTCATCAATTTTATCTCCCTTTAGAATATCCTCTAAAGTTTTCTTAAATCTTTTTGTGTGATCCTCACCTTGTGGCTTAACAACTATCTGAATAGATGCGCCTTCCCCATGTGTCTTTATTTTTGAAAAACTATTTAAAATAGAATTCAGTGGATCAAAATCAAATTTCTCATAAGTTTTCAATGGCCATATCGAATCTTTAGAATACTTTGCGCAAGAAGCAATTGTCGCACCCTTTTCATTAAAAATATTATAATCGTCTTTCTTTTCAATTATCTTTGCATTATGAAAAACAGAAAGCATTTGCTTTTCAAAAAGACTTTTCTTACTATCATGCACGGCCACATAAAAAGTAAATTCATCGCTATGATTTGCTACAGAAAGTTCAATAGTAAAGTATCCAGTACCTCCATCCGAGTTTTTATCATCAACCGACATCATCCCTGAATAAAATTGTTCCATCGAAGAAAGAATTTCTTTTAACGCCCTTTCTTTCCCATCATCGGTTTTCTCAGGTAAGGTAATTTCAAAAAGCGTCATATGTAGTGCCTTAAACTCTGGAGACTTTTCACTAAGACCATCTACTGGAAATCCAGATTTAATATATTGGACAAGAAATCTTTCGAAATCGTCCTGAACGTGCGGATCATTCATTTGTTCGATAATGCTTAGCGCGTTTTTTATACCGTGCGTTTGCATAATACCAAGCAATTCAGCAATTTTACTGTCATGCTCTTCTGGGGAAAGTTCAAGAACAATTTCCTCGGTCCTTTCAGCAGGCATAGAATATTTTTCATGCAATAATTTCTCGTTTGGAATCTGCTTGTACTCTTTTATCGTTTCTTTATGAATTTCATCAGGGGTTTTCTCTTGCTTAAGGTCAGCAACCTCTTTTTCTTTCTGTGCAAGCTTTTCTCTCAAAAAAACAAGCTCCTCTTCTGGAGTTTTTAATTGTCTTGACTCAAGCGATGGTGTAAAGGTTTCCATGAGAAAATTATACCATAAGAAAACTAGCGCTTCACGCTATATACCTATATTTAAATATTTTACAATTTCGTCAAAATCTCCGGCTCCCCCTTTGTAATCACGACTGTATGCTCAAAATGTGCACTAGGCTTTCCATCTTTTGTCCGATAAGTCCATTCATCATTATCAAGAAAAACCCGACGATCTCCGAGATTAAACATTGGTTCAATAGCAATCACCATTCCGGATTTAAGAACATCACCCTTTCCAGATTCACCATAGTTTGGGATGAACGGATCTTCATGGACGTCAAAACCAACCCCATGACCAGAAAGCTCTTCAACTACTCCATATTTGTTTGCAATAGCCAATCTCTCAACAGCAACACCGATATCACCTGTTGTATTACCCCCCTTTGCAGCCCGTATACCAGCGATTAGCGCCTTTTCCGTTGTCTCTAATAGTCTTTCTAATTCTTTTGAAACTTTACCTACAGGGACCGTTATGGCGGCATCGGTTATCAGACCTTTGTGTATAAGGCCGAGATCAAGAGAGACAATATCACCTTCCTTTAAAATCTTTTCTTTTTCATTAGGAATTCCATGAACAACCTCGTCATTCACAGAAACACAAAGACTAGCGGGAAAAGGTCTTGAAGCTCCGTGTGGTTGATAGTTCAAAAAAGCAGGAGTATCCCCCCCTTCCAAAATTAACCTGCGAGATTCCTCTTCAAGAGCCTTCGAAGAAACTCCTGGACGAACCATGGCTTTTAACGCAAGAAGAATTTCGGCATGTCTCTTTCCTCCCTCTCGCAATATCTGTATATCTTCTTTTGTTTTAATCTTTATCATTATATTTTCGCCAAAATATCTTGCTGTATTTCTTCTATTGATCGCTCCCCATTTACCTGAATAAATTTATACCTTGGATTATTTTTGTAAAATTCAATCGCTGGAACAACATCAGTATTGTACCAAGCCAGCCTCTTTGCAATGTCCTCACTTTTATCATCCATTCGATGTCTTGCTGTAAGTCTCTCTGTGGCCCAAGCTTCGCTTACATCTATATTTATAACAATTGGATTTTTTATACTATAAAAATCAAAAATGGAATCAAGTACTCCTGCCTCATGTCTTCTTCTTGGTGCACCGTCAAAAATTATATGCTCATCCTCTTTATAATTTCTTATAAGGATATTTATCCACATATAAACAGAAAGAAACTCTGGCTGAAGTTTGTCTGCCTTATAAAGTTCATTTGAAATCTTTTGTGTGGCTGATTCCCCCTTTATGAATTCACGAAATTCTGCACCACTTTGAACATAGAGCACTTCTCTTTTTTGATCCTGCTTTTTTAAATACTCAGTAATAAGGGCACCTTGTGTACCTTTTCCACATCCAGAACGACCTATTAATATAAAGACTTTTTGATCCATAATGGGATCATTATAGCGTACTTTTAGTACTCTTAATACTCTCGCATTGATATCTGAGCGTCGACTTTCTTCAATAGATCTAGAACCACTGAGACAACGATTAGAAGTGCTGTACCACCAATTGCCAATGTCTGTGTGCCTGTGAAAGCTTGAATACCTAGAGGAAGAACGGCGATAACACCGAGGAACAATGCACCGACAAGTGTGATACGAGTTACAATCTTACCAAGATATTCCATAGTTGAATCTCCAGGGCGAACTCCGGGGATAAAGGCTCCACTCTTCTGAAGATTTTCTGAAATCTGCTTTGGGTCAAAAGTAACAGCTGTGTAGAAATATGTGAAAACAAAAACAAGAATGAAGTATAGTGCTGCATGTGGCCATGGGCTGTTTAGGAATGAAGATATACCAGAAGCAATACTTGCAACTGTTGCATTTGCAGAACCAGAAAGGAAATTAGCAATGATTTGAGGGAAAAGTAGAATTGAAAGTGCAAAAATAATTGGAATCACACCAGCTTGATTTAGACGAAGAGGAAGGTATGTAGAAACACCACCGTATACTTTATTACCTCTAACTTGTTTTGCATATGTTACAGGCACAGATCTTTCTGCTTCAGTCACGACAACAACACCGATGATAACGACAAGGGCTATCACAAGGAACAATAGGTAGAATGGAAGTTGTGAAGAATCAAATCCAGCAATAAACTGCATGACACTTGTTGGAAGAACGGCCACGATACCAGCAAAAATAATTAAAGATACTCCATTTCCAATTCCGAATTCTGAAATAAGTTCACCAATCCACATTAGGAGTAGAGATCCTGCTGTAATAACTACAACGTTCACGAATAATTCCATACCAGCAAGATTAGGTAAAACATTTTGACTTTGTAGTAAAGCTAGAAAACCAAATGCCTGAAGTGCTGCAAGGGGGACAGAAATAAGTCTTGAGTATTGTGATACCTTTGCACGCCCAGCCTCACCCTCTTCTTGCATCATAGCCTTCATCTTTGGGAACATCATTGTCAAAAGCTGCATAATAATAGAACCTGTAATGTATGGTCCTACTCCAAGCATAACTATTGAAAGACGAGAAATTCCACCTCCAGAAAAGATATCTAGAAGTCCGAAAAATTGGTTGCCAGAAAGAAGTCTTTCCAAATTGGCCAAATCTACACCAGGAATTGGAATAGTTGAAAGTAGTCTAAACAGTATAAGTGCTCCTATTGTAAATCCAATACGCTTTCGCATTGTTGGATCTTTTAGAACAATGCCTAGTTTTGAAAAAAAGTTTTTCATATTTTTTTATTATGCTTGTACTGACCCTCCGACTTTTTCGATCTTTGCTTTTGCTTGAGCAGAAACTTTGCAACCACTTAGTGTGATTTTCTTTGTAATTTCACCTACTGAAAGAATCTTTACTGTGGGAATTCTTCCGTCAGCAGTATTAATGACTTTCTTTTCAATAAGAGTTTTTGGATTAACAGCGTCCCCTGCCTTGAAAGCAATTTCAATATCTTTAATATTCAAAGCAATAGGCTTTGTCTCTATAGTTCTAAGACCATTTACTCCACGGCCACGAAGCTTTGGAATTCTTTTGATGAAGTCTCTAAGCTCTGGACGCTTCTTGTGTCCTGCACGTGCTGTCTGTCCTTTTCCTCCTCGTCCAGCAGTTTTACCACGCTTGCCTCCACGGCCAACGATCATAGTTTTCTTATTCTTTGTTTTTGGAATTAAATTATTGAGTTGCATAGTAGTATTATTATTTTGTTACTGCGACGTTTCCCGCGACACTTCCTGTTCTTGGGTGCTTTGAAAGTTTTTTCAATGCAGCAATGGCTACTCTCGCATTATTAACTTTATTCTTACTTCCTGAAAGAAGCTTCGCACAAACATCCTTTATGCCGGCTAGCTCGATTACGTTTCGTACAGAACTTCCTGCTACCACTCCGCGGCCCTTTGCAGGCATAATCATAACTTTTGAGCCACAGAACTTTCCTTCTACCATGTGAGGAATATTCATTGTAGGAGAAAGAGTTACCTTTATCATGTTTTTCTTTGCATTTCTTGTAGCCTTATCAATAGCAAGAGATGTGTCTCCAGCTTTTCCAAGACCAACACCTACTCTTCCCTTCTTATCGCCAGAAACTACAGCAACAGAGAAAGTAAATCTTCGTCCTCCTGAAGCAACACGAGTCACTCTTCTGATGCCAATTATTTTTGTATCGAATTCTGGCTTTACTCTTTCTTTATCAAATCTTTGTGGACGACGTCCGCCACGAGGTGGGCGAGAATCTCTAGAGTCTCTAGAAAAAGGCTTTGCTGAAGTTGGTGCTCCTGAAATAGGAGCTACCTTAGCTACAGTTGAAGCGACTACTGGTGAAGGAACAACCACTGGCTCTGAAACTGGTGCTGTATTCTTTTCTGCTATCTTATTTTCTTGTTTTATTTCTGTTTCCATAATTATTAAAATTAAAACTGAAGACCGCCTTCTCTAGCGCTGTCTGCTACTGCCTTTATCTTTCCGATATAAAGATATCCGCCTCTGTCAAAAACAACCTTTTCAATTTTAAGTGCCTTTGCTTTTTTTGCAATTTCGATACCAACGGCCTTTGCATCATCTGAACTTGCCTGTGTAAGAGTATTACCCTTTACATCATCAATTAGCTGAGCATAGATAAATTTGTTTGAACGAAAAACTGAAAGACGTGGGCGCTCTGAAGTACCACTTAGAGTTGATCTAATTTTCTTATGTCGTCTTGCGATTTTTAATTGTTTCTGTTTACTTGTATTCATAGTCTTTATCTTTTACTTTATCTTTATACTGACTTCTTACCCTGCTTTCGGCGAATAACTTCGTCACTGTAACGAATCCCTTTACCCTTGTATGGTTCAGGTTTCTTCAAAGCACGTGTCTGGGCAACGAATTGTCCAACCTTTTCAACATCAATACCTGTAACTGTTATAACATTCTTTTCTGCTGTAACTTTTAATCCTTCAGGAATTGTTATTTGAACTGGATGTGAAAAACCTAGAGCTAAATGGAGTTGATTTCCCTTTACATCTGATTTGAATCCGATACCTTCAACAATAAGTTTCTTTTCAAAACCTTTGTTTACACCTTCTAGCATATTTCGAATGTGTGAAGCGTATGTCCCCCATAGAGCTAGGATATCTAGAGAGTTTCTAACTGGAACAAGAGAAATTTCATTGTTTGCAACTTCGATTTTAATCTCTGTTCTAAATGCCTTCTTAATTTCCCCCATTGGACCTTTAATAGTAAGAACACCTGAAGCATAGGTTGCTGTTGTTTTCTCTGGTATTGAAATTGGTTTTTTTGCGATTCTTGACATGTTAGTATTTATTACCAAATTTTAAATAGGATTTCACCTCCGACCTTTGCCTTCTTTGCATCTGCATCAATCAAAATTCCTTGTGGTGTTGAAAGAATTGTATTTCCGAAACCACTCTTAAACATTCTGATATCCTTTGACTTTTGATATAGTCTTCGTGATGGCTTTGAAATTCTCTCTACTCCATGTAGTCTTGGTTCTCTTCCAATGTAAGTGATGGCGATTTCAAGTGTCTTGTCGATTTTCTTTCCCTTTGTTTCTACTGAAACAATGTATCCGCCTTTCACTAGTGCATGAGCAATACTCTCCTTCAATGCGGAGTAAGGAATAGAAACTGTTGCCTTGCCAGCATCACTTGCGTTCTTAATTCTTGTTATAAAATCTGAAATAGGGTCTGTTACCATGATGATTTTGTTATACCTGGAATAACACCTTCGTTAGCGAACTCTCTGAAGCAAATACGGCATAAATCGAAGTCTCTCATATATCCGTTCTTTCTTGAACAACGGAAGCAACGTCGAACTACTCTCGACTTGAACTTCGGTGTCTTTGCTGCTCTTGCTTTTACTGATGTTTTTGCCATTTTTTAATTATTTTACTTATTTACTTGCTTTTACCAATTTTTACAATTTTTTTAACAAAATAGGGATTGGTTAGCTTTTCGTGACATTTTACTGTCCGAACCTGCTTCCAATCACTCAATTGTTTATTACTTTGTGTAAGTTCCTAAATCCTATCAAATCCTTCCAATTACGTCAATCAATCTAATTACTTCTTCTTATCCTCAATCTTCTTAAATGGAAATCCTAGGAATTCCATGAACGCGATTGTCTCATCCTTACTCTTTGAAGTAGTAACTATTGTCATTCCGAAACCGAACACATCCTTTAGATCTTCATCGGATGTTTCTGGGAAAATCGTGTGCTCCTTGATACCAAGTGTATAATTCCCCATTTGGTCTACAGCTGTCTTTGTAATACCACGGAAGTCCTTTGTTCGAGGAAGTGCGATGTGGACAAGCTTATCAACGAAATCACACATTCTCTTTCCTCTTAGAGTTATTTGATACCCAACAAGATCTCCCTGTCGAACTTTAAATGACGCAATTGATTTCTTACTTGAACGTGGAGCTGGCCTCTGTCCTGTAATCTTTGCTAGACGATCGGCGATAAGTTCAATCTTTTTCTTATCCTTTATTGAACCTGTTCCTGTGCTGATAACAATCTTTGTAAGTCTTGGAGCCTGCATTGTATTCTTATATCCAAATTTCTCCTTCAAAGTCTTGAAAGACTCCTTATTTAATTCAAATGTATTTTTTACTGTATGTGGTTTCATATATATTTCTTTATCTTGCTCTATTTTTTAGCAACCTTTTTTGCTGCTTTTACTTCACTAACAAGAGCAACATTTGATACGTCGATAGGACCATTCTTCTCAACAACTTGTCCTTTCTGACCTTGCTTCGTTGGCTTCTGATTTTTCTTGAAAGTATTTATTCCAGCAACAAGAACTTTGTTTATTCTTGGCATAGCCTTAATAACCTTTCCAGTTTTACCCTTATCTTTTCCTGTAAGCACTATTACATTGTCATCCTTTTTTATTTTCATGATATTTTATTCAAAATTTCAGCTTATACGATTTCAGCTGCCTTTGAGGCAATTGTCTGAAAACCTTTTTCAGCAATCTCTCTTGGGATCGGCCCGAATATACGTCCAGCCAATGGCTCCTTCTTCCCCTTTTCAAGGATAACTACTGAGTTCTCATCAAATCTGATATATGACCCATCCTTTCTTCGAAAAGCTTTGACCTGTCTTACGACTACTCCTTGTAGAACATCTTTCTTTTTTATCGCCTTTCTTGGTTCAGCTTTTTGTACAGATAGAATAACCAAGTCGCCAATTTCAGCATATCGCTTCTTTGAACTTCCAAGTACTTTGAAAATACGGCCAATTTTTGCTCCGCAATTATCTGTTATTCTTACTATTGATCGTGGTTGAATCATATATTTAAATTATTTTAAAAGACTTCGTCTTAGAAATAGGTCTGCATGACTCGATCGTCACCTTATCTCCAATCTTCTTTGTATTACCAGCATCGTGAACCTTGTAACGCTTCTTTAATGTTACATATTTCTTATACTTCTCATTCTTAACATATCTTTCAACTGAAACAACGATAGTGTCTTTCATTCGATCAGAAACCACTACTCCCTGTAGAGTTTTATGCTTTGGCGCAACGACTGGTGCTGCTGTATTCTTTTGTGTTGTTTTCTTTTCCATATTCTTATTAATTTTGTTTTATGCCTTTTTCTCTTTTGATCTTAGAGATAACTCGGTCATAATTCTAGCTATATCCTTTTTTACTGTATGACCCATCTTTACATTCTTTGTCTTACTTCCTGCTGAGCCAAATCTGAAGTGTCTAAGTGTCTCTCTTTTTTCTGAGACTAGCTTTGTAAGTTCTTGTGGTGTTTTGTTTTTAAATTCTTTCATATTAGTTAAATTACATCATGTTTCTACTTACAACCTTTGTCTTAACAGAAATCTTTGTGCCTGCCTTTCTCAAAGCTTCTTGTGCTACCTTATCATCAACTCCGTCAATTTCAAAGAGAATACGACCTGCCTTAACTTGAGCGACAAATCCGACTGGTTCACCCTTTCCCTTTCCAAGCTTAACTTCTGGTGGCTTCTGTGTAAAAGGTCTATCAGGGAAAATTCTTACCCATACCTTTCCTGACTTTGTAGCATATCTAGCCATAACCTTTCGAGCAGACTCGATCTCGTTTGATGTTAGACGTCCATACTTCATTGCCTTTAGACCAAAAGATCCGAATGAAAGCTTCACTCCACGTGTCTCAACACCATTAGCAAGTTTCTTTGCATTTGTTCGGCCTGTATGCCACTTACGAAATTTTACTTTTTTAGGGAATAACATGTTAGTTTTTTATATTCTTAAGATCTTTCTCGAAAATCTGACCTTTGTATATCCAAACCTTTATACCGATATCACCATATGTCATGTGAGCTTTCTCTCTTGCATAGTCGATATCAGCACGAAGTGTCTGAAGTGGAATCTGACCCTTCTTCAAATCTTCTTGTCTTGCCATTTCTGCACCTCCAAGACGTCCAGCAAGCTTTACCTTTGCTCCTTTTACTTCTTTACTTGCAAGTACTTTCTCAAGTGTCTGCTTTAGAACTCTTCGGAAAGGTAGACGCTTCTCAAGACCTTCAGCAACCATCATAGCCACAATAGCTGCATTTGATTCAGGATTTTTTACTTCTTCAATATCAAGTTTTAATTCTTGTCCGACAAGCTCAATCTTATTCTTCTTTAATAAATCAAGAACTTTCTGACTCAACTTTGCTATTCCGTCTCCACTTCGGCCAATTATCATACCTGGTCTTGATGTTTTAACAACAACACGTAGAGTCTTTCTGTTTCTTTCAATCTGAATATCAGCAAGATAAAAAGTTCTAAGCTCTTTTGTCAAAAACTGACGAATAAGCAAATCTGTCTTTAGAGAAGTTCTATAAGCTTTGTTCTCGGAAAACCAACGACTTTTCCAATCGCGTATTATTCCTAGTCTATGTGAATATGGGTGTACTGAGTGTGACATATAATTATTTTTTAACTTTTCCTAGCTTATTGCTAGACAAGTCAGTTTTTATTACCTCCTTTTTTACTTCTTTCTTTGCTGCTTCAACTTTCTTTTCTCCTTTTGCTTTCTTCTCTGGCTTTGGAGCAAGAACAAGAAGAACATGACTTGTTCTCTTGTTAATAGGAAAAGCACTTCCTCTAGCTCTTGGCATTCTTCTTTTCAAAATATATCCAGAATCAACTCTTAATTCTTTTATTACAAGTCCGTCCTTTTCAATATTAAAATTATTCTTTGCATTCGCAACAGCAGACAAAAGTAATCCATACAATGGATCAGCTGCCTTCTTACTCAAGAAGTTTAATGTATTTAAAGCTTGTTCAACAGACTTACCGCGAACGAGATTTGCTACACTTCGGACTTTTCTTGGGGACTGTCTATAATTTTTTAGTGATGCGGTAATCATATTATTTATTTTTTAGCTGGTGCAGCTACTGCCTCCTTTGCAGACTTAGCAGCATTCATTTCGGATTCCTTAGCCTTTAATTCCAATTCCTTTTGCATCTTTCCTCCATGTCTTAGGAATTTCTTTGTTGGAGAAAATTCACCAAGTCTGTGTCCTACCATTTCTTCTGAAACGAGAACCTCTATGTGGGTCTTTCCATTATATACACCGAAGATAAAGCCGACCATTTCAGGAGAAATCTGGCTTCTTCTGTACCAAGTCTTAATAACCCCAGTTTCAGTGGGTTTCTTTCCTGCGATCTTTTTCAAGAGTCGCTCTTCTACGTATGGTCCTTTATAAAGTGATCGTGACATGGTTTTTTATACTAACAAAATTTTCAATTAAGTCAAGAATTAAGCTCATCAATGATAACGTATATTATCTCGTCTACTATTGATTTTACTTTTTTAATGATCTTATTAGCCATTTTTTTCGGCGTTCTTATTCTTTCCAACTCTTCGACGTGTAACCACAAAGATATTTGAATATTTCTTTGGAGTTCGAGTTTTCTGGCCCTTACCAGCTGGCTTGCCCCATCGAGTCTTAAGTCTTCTTAATCCTCGGCCTGTTCTCTGCTCACCTCCACCGTATGGGTGATCCACAGGGTTCTGGGCTGAACCACGAACTGTTGGACGTATACCCAACCATCGTGATCGGCCGGCCTTACCTAGATTTACTAGGCGATTTTCATCATTTGAAACAGTTCCGATAGTTGCCCATGCATCATCATGAACTTTTCTTATTTCAGTTGAAGGAAGTTTAATGTGTGTATAGTTATTATCATTTGCAATAACTTGAGCGAATGAACCCGCTGAACGAACTAGCTTTGAACCTCCCTTTGGTTTGATTTCAATATTATAAACAAAAGTACCTACTGGGATTTTCTTCAACATCGTTCTGTTTCCTGTTTCTATCGGCGCTGTTTCTGAAACGATGAACTTATCTCCAACTTTCATACTCTTTGGAACAAGAACATATCTCTTCTCACCATCAGCATAATTTACAAGAGCAATAAAACCAGTTCTGAATGGATCGTATTCAATAGTTGCAATCTTTGCAGGAACATCCTTTTTGTTATATCCAAAGTCCACCATTCTGTACAATTTACTATTTCCACCTCCCTTATGTCGTACGGTGATTCTACCAGCTGAGTTTCTCCCCATATCTCTCTTCATACCCTTTGTAAGAGCCTTGTGAGGTTCTGACGCAGTAATATAGTTACGATATGGAATCGTAGTCATGTTTCGTCTTGATGGTGTTGATGGATGGTAACTTTTCATGGTAATTATTTTATAAATTATGCTAACTCTATCTTATCTCCTTTCTTAAGGTATACAAGTGCCTTCTTTACAGCAGACTGTGTTCCCTTTCTTCCCTTAACAAAAACTTCTTTTGCTGGAAGATTAATTATTCTGACCTTTTCTGCAGTAACCTTGTAAAGAGCCTTTATTGCTCTACTTACAGTATCCTTTGTAGCATTTTTTGCTACTTCGAAAGTATAGATATTTGCAGATTCATTCAAGATTCCTGATTTCTCAGTAACTCTTGGTCTTACTATAATTTGTGAGTGGTTTGTAATCATAAAATTATTATTCAAATGCCTTTAAAGACTCTGCGGGATTAGCTATTACAAGATATTTATGATTTAGAATTGAAACCGGGTTAATATTTCGTATTTCTTCAATTTCTAGATTACCAAAGTTCTTGAAACTTTTTGTAAGTTCAGGATGTTTCTTATCGATAGAAATAATTGCTACATTCTTTGGCTTTGTTGCAAATTTCTCAAAACCCTTAATCTTTGAGAACGCCAAAAGAGTTGTCTTTGCATCCTGTGCCTTTGGTGTCTTGAAGGATAGAGTGTCGATGAATAGAATTTCACCATCTCGGAATTTCTTTGAGAGAATAGTATAAAGAGCCTTTGTCTTTGCTTTCTTGTTTATCTTTCTATCATAGTTCTTATCGTTTCTTGGACCATGTGTTGTACCTCCACCAACCCAAATAGGTGATCGAGATGAACCGTGTCGAGCACGACCAGTTCCCTTTTGTTGCCATGGCTTCTTTCCTCCTCCTCTTACTTCTCCTCTTGTCTTTGTATGAGCAATAGATTGTCGAGAATTTGACATCATTGAAACAACAACTTGATGAACTAAGTCTGCATTCCAAGGCACACCAAAAACTGATTCTGAAATTTTCATCTTTCCTGCTTCTTGTCCTTTTTGATTGTATGTAAGTGTTTCCATTTTATTTATATTCAGTTCCTGATTAACCTATTATTTCAACTAGCGTACCTCGTCTTCCGGGAACTGCTCCTGAAATATAAAGTGTGTTTGTTGCTGAGTCAATATGAATAACCTTTAAATTCTTAACGGTGATTCTATCACTACCCATTCTTCCTGCCATTCTCATCTTCTTTGGAACCTTATTTCTAAGACCTCCTCCGATAGATCCTGGCTCTCTTTCTGAGTGCTTTTGACCGTGACTTCTTGGTCCTCCGTGGAAACCATGGCGCTTAACAACACCCTGGAATCCCTTTCCTTTTGAAATTGCACTAACTTCAATAACATCTCCTTCTGCAAATTGAGCAATATCAATCTTGTCTCCAACTTTCTGTGAAGGAACTGCATTTTCGTCTTCCATTCGGAATTCTCTAAGATCAGCAAAGGCACCTAGATCACCAAGATGACCCTTCATTGCCTTGTTTATATTGTTTGGATTCTTCTTACCTGAAGCAACTTGAACAGCAGTATAGCCGTCACTTTCCTTTGTCTTGACCTGAGTCACAACAATTGGAGTAGCTTCAACAAGCGTAGCCGCATGAACAACACCGTCTTTGTCAAAGACTTGAGTCATGTTTAATTTTCGTCCAAGAATAAATTTCATATCTGTATATTAATGCTAAATTTACATCATCTTAACGTCTATGTTGACGCCAGATGGCAAACTTAAGTTTGTAAGCGCTTCAATGATTTTCTGATTTGGGTTCAAGATATCGATAAGACGCTTATGAACGCGCATTTCGAACTGTTCTCGGGCATTCTTGAAAACGAATGACGCACGGTTAACAGTATATTTCTTGATTTCAGTAGGAAGTGGAATAGGTCCGTAAAATTCAACATCATAACGAATCGCTGTGTCCATAATCTGCTTTAAAGAAGCATCTAGAATTTTGTGCTCGTATGCCTTCACGCGTATACGTAACTTTGGAGCTTCTGCTTCTGTAGCAACCTTAGTAGCCTTTTTTACTGGACTTGCTTTAGTTACTTTCTTTTCTTCTTTAGCGATGGTAGTCATGATATTTATTTCAGTAATTATGCAACGATCTTAGTTACAACTCCTGCACCTACAGTCTTTCCACCCTCTCGGATAGCAAATCTCATCTTGTCCTCTAGAGCAACTGGTGCTACTAGCTTAACTTTGAATGTAACTGTATCTCCTGGCATAACCATTTCTACTCCAGCTGCAAGTGTTACTTCTCCTGTTACGTCTGTTGTTCTGATATAGAACTGAGGCTTGTAACCTGTGAAGAATGGAGTGTGTCTTCCTCCCTCCTCTTTCTTTAGAATGTAAACTTCAGCTTCGAAGTCTGTATGTGGCTTTACTGAGCCAGTCTTTGCAAGAACCATACCTCGAGTAACATCATCCTTACCTGTACCTCTTAGAAGTAGTCCGGCGTTATCTCCAGCCATACCTTCCTTTAGAGATTTGTTGAACATTTCGATACCTGTAATAGTTGTCTTTGAAGTATCCTTGAATCCGATAACTTCAACTTCCTCTCCAACTTTGATGATACCTCTTTCAATACGTCCTGTAACTACAGTTCCGCGACCTTCGATAGAGAAAATGTCTTCGATAGGCATAAGGAAAGGCTTATCAACCTCACGAACTGGTGTAGGAATAAATGTATCTAGAGCTTCGATAAGTTCATCGATTTTCTTTGACCATTCTGCATCTCCGTTTAGAGCGTTACTTGCTGAACCACGAATAACTGGAACTCCCTTTCCATCAAAGTTATTCTTTGTTAGAAGCTCACGAACTTCTTCTTCAACTAGGTCTAGAAGATCTTTTTCTTGTACTAGATCACATTTGTTTAGGAAAACAACGATCTTTGGAACTCCCACCTGGCGAGCTAGAAGAACGTGTTCTCTCGTCTGTGGCATAACTCCGTCTGTAGCAGAAATAACAAGAATAGCACCGTCCATCTGAGCGGCACCAGTAATCATGTTCTTTACGAAATCGGCGTGTCCTGGACAGTCAATATGAGCGTAATGTCTTGTAGGAGACTCATATTCTACGTGTGATAGAGAAATAGTAACAGTTTTTGTAGCGTCTCGAACTGTTCCTCCCTTAGTAATATCTGCGTAAGCCTTTACGTTTGCTAAACCCTTTTTTGACTGAACAGCCAAAAGAGCGGCGGTCAAAGTAGACTTACCGTGGTCAATGTGACCAATTGTTCCCACATTTACATGGGGCTTTGTACGAACGAATTCTGATGTTGCCATATGATTTTATTGCTTTACCTCAGTATGGAATAGGCGTGAAGTGTCCATTCCAAACAAAGCTAAAGATAAATTGT
>CAYXWP010000007.1:0-19998 GCA_964468845.1 uncultured Candidatus Saccharibacteria bacterium
TGAATACTCAGCTTTATTTGAACCAGAAAAAATACTTTTTATATCATTCCAAGCACCAATAGCTGTAGCAGTGAGAGAAGAAACCGGAGTCTCAACAACAGCAACTGTTCCGTCGTTATTCTCAATGTTTTGAGTAAGAATCGCAGATGAATTGAAACCGTATGAAGCTATCCATCCTGCAAAGACCAAAAAGGTAAAAGAAAACGAAACAATAAAAGCAAAACGCTTCTTTACATGATCGGGCTCAGTCTTTAATTTTTCTATATAGTCTTTCATACAAATATGATACCACAGATACTCTACCATTTTACCACAATGACTTTACTACCGCACTACTCTGTACTACTCCTTCGAAGAATCGATAAGCATAATATCCCCTTCCTTTCCTTCCAGATCTTTCTTCTTTAGAGTAAGTTTTGGCTCTGCTTTTGGATTCTCCCCCGCTTCCTTCAAAAAGATTTTCAAAGCATCTTTGCCACCGATATCTCCGTAATGCATAGGGATAATAATCTTTGGTTCAAGAGAAACTGCAAATTTATAGGCCTTTACTGGATCGAGTACACCCTCGCCTCCAATTGGAACAAAAAGAATATCTATTTCATCAAGAGCCTCAATCGTCTCTGTCTTCAACTCCGAATTGTTAATTGCCCCAAGAAAACAAATGTTCATATTTTCAAGAGATACAGTGTAAATTGTATTGATCAAATCACTACCACCATACTTTGATTCGGACGACAGACCTTTTATAAACACACTATTTACCTCATATTCACCTGGGCCTGAAATAACAAAAGGTTTTTTGTCGCCATGTGTTACTTGATCAATACCATTAAAATCAACATGATGTGTAGTAGAAAGCACAATATCTGCACCAAAACGGCTTGGTTTGAGCTCTGACTCCTTTGAAATAGGGTTAAATGCAAGCGTCGTATCGCCAAACTGAACTTTGAAAAATTCACCTCCGAAATATGTAATAATCATAGATATTGGCATTATAACACATCAGTATGATATCGTTAATATATGCAAGAAAATATTTGGGAGAGCGAATATAGGAATCCCAAACTAATTAGCCTTAGTAATGAACCAGCAAAATGCCTCAAAAATTTTGCTCGTTTTTTGCGTAAGGATCAAAAAATAGAGCTTTCTAATCTAAGTATTTTAGATCTTGGTTGTGGAAATGCTAAGAATAGTTTTTATATTGCCGAGCAAGGGATTGATAATAAAATCACAGGAATTGACGTTTCTGAAACTGCG
This sequence comes from uncultured Candidatus Saccharibacteria bacterium, assembly GCA_964468845.1. Classification (GTDB taxonomy): domain Bacteria; phylum Patescibacteriota; class Minisyncoccia; order Phycocordibacterales; family PALSA-1337; genus CAIOGI01. The sequence goes on from CAYXWP010000007.1 coordinate 1,258, forward strand.
TTAAAGTATGCGCGAGAATTAGTATCACAAGGAGATTTTATCAAACAAGGAAATTTCATAAAACAAAGTATTGGCACAACACTTCCGTTTGTTGATTCAATATTTGATATTATTCTAGACATTACATCTTCAAATTCTCTATCGGAAAAAGAGCGACAAATTTATTTGGGCGAATCTGCACGCGTTCTCAAACAAGGTGGCTATCTTTTTATCAGATCACTATGCAAAGACGGCGATGAAAATGCAAAAAATCTACTCAAATCAAATCCTGGCAAAGAAAAGGACACGTATATAATGCCCGAGCTTGGATTAACAGAAAGAGTTCTCTCGAAAGAAGATCTGAATTTAACTTACTCCCCTTTCTTCAAACAATTATATTTAGATAAAGAAACACATTACACAAAATTCAACGGAAAATTATACAAAAGAAATTTCTGGGTAAGTTGCTGGGTAAAAAATTATTAACTTTCCGACGCGAATTAATTTGGATACACCTCCTTATCAGCAGTTTCCAAAGCTGGAACACTGTAAACGTTCGAGGCATTCCACAACATCCAACTATTTAGCCCGACATCATATGCCGCCTTTATCTGCGCACGAACCATCTCTGGTGCGTATGGTGTTCCATTGATACTGAAATCCTGCAACCATGGTCTAAGTTTGTTCGGGCTAGTTGTTGCAACATTTGCACGCGCAACTGCTTTCGACATCGAATACAATATTACATCGTATGGTTTTTCTGCTGGGTTTTTCCAACCATTAAAATTTGCTGGGTAATGTGATGGGTAAACCATAGGAGAAACAAAATCAAAATACCTTAAAGCGTCCTCGAGAACCTGTCCAATACCCAAATCATCTGTATTAGATGTTGTCATACCAAAAAGATCCGCAGAAATCGGGACATTCTTTTTATGAAAATAATCATTTATAAAAACAAAAAATTCCCTTAGCGCTGTAACTCTAGCCTTACCCTGACTAAATGGATATGAAATATCTTCCATATTCCCATCAGATGGAAAACGTATATAGTCAAAATTTATTTCATCAAAACCAACAGAATATGCTTCATCCCCTATCATTGCAAGGTAATTCCAAACTGGTTTTGCTCCGACATCCAGCCAGCTTACACCCTTGTGATCTTTCCATACATTCCCTTTTTTATCCTTCACAGCAAATTCTGGATGTGTTTTAACTAAAAACGAATCTTGGAAGGAGGAAATTCTACCAATTACATAAATATTCTTGTCATGAAGTCTCCCAATAAATTCTTTAACATCAGAAATTCTGCTTTCAGATGAATTAAACTTTTTTAATACTGGATCAGAAACGATAAAGCCGATTTTACCTGAGTAGTCTTTTATATCGATAACTACAGAATTTAATTCGGTTTTATCAATAGTACTTACCAAACCTGACCTAAACTTTTCATTGCCCGCAACCCAATTGGACATATATAATGCCTTTACCGATTCTGGAGTTTTCAAATGTGTTACGACAAATGGCGCAGGAACTGTGATTGGCGTAGTAATGTTTGAAATAAATAAAGTTTCATATCTAAATGGAAAAGAAAAAGCTCCTGTTATGATGACTAGGATTAAAACAACTGCTCCGATACCAAACGCATTTAATTTCATTATTGAACGTTTTCTTTATTTACTTCCTCCTTATTATCATTTTCAACATGATCATTCTCAACAAAAGGGCGATCATTAACTGGCAAATTTGTTTTTTGCTCCTGGGGAATATTGTATGCAATCGCTATTATTATCACTCCAGAAATCAATGCGATTATTTTATGCCATGTTGATGGAAACCCAAGGAAAAGAAATATCATCACCCACACACCCATTAAGCTAAGCCATTGTCTTTTTGACATATTATTGTTTGTTAAATATATTAATTTTTGTGTTTGTAATTATACACCTAGATGATAGCATACACTAGGAAAGGAGGTGGTGAAAATGAACCAAATACCCCTCACAGAAGAACATTTGCGTAGATTCCGTTCAACTCAACCGTTTGCAGAATTTAAGGTTGAAGGGAAAAAACTCACTGGAATGGTCCGACGATTTGAGGTTGATGAAGAACAACTCACGGTTGTTCTAAAGTGGTCAATCTTGGATGGAATTATCGGATTTAAAAAAACCATGACTTTTAATCGACCGATGGTTGACATCGGAACATGTGACGGAGACACCCTCATTATCATATGTGAAAATAATCAACTAGTCGGAATAACTAATCTCGCAACCTACAAGTGCACCGTCGAGAAAGATAGACGTGCAATCGAGAAGAAGAAGCCGAACAAATAATCCCGCACGCACCTCACGTCCGTGTGGGATCTTTTTAATTCGAAACAATTACCACAAACTCCCCTTTTTGTTTCTCTGGTGTATCAGTAAGTATTTTTAATATTTCTTCGGCTGATCCCTGCAAAATTTCCTCATAAATCTTTGTAAGCTCACGGGCCACTGTAACTTTTTTATTTATACTCTTAAGCGATTCCAAAGTTTTCAAAATACGATGTGTACTTTCATAAAAAACAATAGTTCTCTCAGATTCGGCGATTTCTTTAAACAAAGTTTCTCTTCCCTTTTTATGTGGCATAAAACCGAGAAAAATAAATTCATGAACAGGAACGCCAGCGATAGAAAGCGCTGAAGTCAAAGCAGACGGCCCAGGGATAACTTCTATTTTCAATTCCTCTGTAGATATTTGTTCCCTGAATGTCTCACGAACTTTTGACACAAGAACGGACCCAGGATCAGAAATTCCAGGTGTTCCGGCGTCAGTTACAAGAGCAATTGTTTTCCCTTCAGCAATTTTTTCTAAAATTAATTCAACCTTCGCTTCTCCACTCTGTGCATGATAACTCATTGTTGCTGTCGAAATAGCGTGTCTTTCGAAAAGCCTTTTTGTCATTCTAGTATCCTCACACAAAACAAGGTCAACTTCTTTGAGTATACGAATAGCTCTTAAGGTTATATCCTCGAGATTCCCAATAGGGGTAGCAACAATATAAAAAGTAGACATATAGCTATAATATACTACACTATACATATGGCAAGCATTATTTATGTAACACGAGATATCGAGCGCGCTTTAGGAAAAACTCCAGAAAACGACTACTATATCATCACGAACAAAACTCCATACGCTACTGAGATTCAAGAACTTTATCCACATAATGTTTTTCTTATTGATTCAAAAGAAATCCTTGATACTTTTGAATTATTAAACCTAAAAGAAGTACAGGAAATTATTGGTAGACTAAACGCCAGTATTCTTGTCTTTAAAAACACAATTCACATAGAGCAGTATTGTAAAGAGAACGGTTGGAAACTTTTAAATTCTAGTGCTGAACTATCAGAAAAAATTGAAAATAAAATCAGCCAAGTAAAATGGTTGGCCGAACTCGATTCCCTTTTACCTCCACATAAAATTTTAGAGGTTAAGGATATTGTTTGGAATATGAATCCATTCATATTGCAGTGGTCACATGGCCATACAGGTTATGGAACTATTCTTATTCAAAATGAAAAAGATTTAAATGACTTAAAAGAAAAATTCCCTTACAGAGAAGCTAGGATTACTGATTTTATCCAGGGCCCAATGTTTACAGTAAATATTGTGGTTACAAAAACAGTTAATTTACTTGGAAATATTAGCTATCAGATCACGGGCATGCTTCCTTTTACAAACAATCCCTTTAGCACTATAGGCAATGACTGGAGTCTTCCACATACAATTTTGACCGAAGCGCATGTAAAGAGAATTGAGGAAATAGCAGAAAAAGTTGCTCAAAAAATGCAAAAGGACGGATGGAAAGGACTTTTTGGTATCGATGTTATTTATGATGAGGAAAGAGATATGATTCACCTTATAGAAATAAACGCACGCCAGCCAGCATCAACAACATTCGAGTCAGAACTTCAGTCCATAATTCGTTCACATGGCGTAAATGGCAGTACAATATTTGAAGCACATATTGCATCACTTACTGATGCGCCTGTCGTCCTTCCCATTATTCCAATAAATGACGGTGCGCAAATATTGCAAAGAGTTATGGATAAGCCAGTAAATATAGATGTTGAAAAACTAGTTGAAGCAGGATTTAAAGTAATAAAATATATAAATACAAAACCAAATGAGGACTTACTACGTATCCAGACAACGTTAGGAATAATAGAGACACATAATAAGTTTAATGGAAGGGGGAAAAAGATAATGAAGTATTTACTCGTATAGGTTGCTGTGTGTACCGATATTTATAAAATAGTAATTATCTTTAGATACTATTTTGTAGATGGCTCTTATATTGCCTGTAATATTTATACTCCTATGATCAACATATTCTCCATGTAGCCTATGATTATTTAGCATTGGATCAAACTCATCTTTTTCAAAAATACAAATCTTCTCATCAAACTTTTCTTGAAACTTCTTGGAAAGTTTTTCGTAATTTTTATTAAATTCTGATGAAAGGCAATATTCATAAATCATAAGTATATTAAACTTTCAAACTTTTCAAAAAAGCATCTGAACCTTTATGAAATTTAATTTTCCCTTCTGCAAGTTCTTTTTCACTGTCTTCAATTACCTTTCTCAAATACGCAGATGGTTTATACGAAGCTGAAAAACTTACTTCCTTGTCTCTTACAAACTGCTTTAGAAAAGCGTTTACAACAGTACTTAAAGGTACGCCAATTTCTTCGGCAACATTTTGTGCTGCCTCCTTCATTGTTTTATCTGTTTTTATTGTTAAAAGTGTTTTTGTATTCATATATATATATTATATTATATACCAAAGTATATATAATGGTATGTTTTATGTCAACTTGCCAGATTCTTAACCCTATTCTGCAATAAATATGTATCACCATGTTTAAGCAGGCCTAAGTAAGACTGAATAGTTGCCTTTTTCCCTCTCTTCACCATAATATTCTTAAACATCCTTCTTTTTGTTGAAGTTCTCAAAACTCTATGATGATAAAAATTAACCCAACCCAAAAAATCAACGCCCGATGAAACTGTTTGAATGAAAACCTTGTTAGGATGAAGATTCAATTTCAGACTATTATTTAAAAATTCTGATATTTTTGGCAAAATTTCAATAAGTTTATTTTTGTTTTCACTCATAATAACAAAATCATCCGCATAACGTATATAATATTTTTCTTTCAATTCATACTTAATAAATTGATCAAATTCATTCATATAAACATTAACTAGAAGTTGAGACGTCAGATTACCTAGAGGCAACCCCTTCCCTATGCCAGTACTCTGGAAACTTTCAACAACATTTTTTATGAGTAAAATAGTGTCAATATCCTTGACATGCTTTTTTACAATTTCAATAAGAATCGCTTGATCAATAGATGCAAAGAATTTCCTAATATCGCATTTTAGAACCCAGCACGTTCTACTATTACTCTTTGAAACTTTAAACTTAAACTGATTAAACTTTTCTATAGCTTTATGAGTCCCCTTACTATATCTACATGAATATGAATCATAAATAAACCTCCCATCAAAAACTGGATACAAAATACGATAAATGGCATGATGAAGTAATCTATCTCTTACTGTTGCCTTATGGATATTTCTTGGCTTCGGATCGCTTATAGAAAATGCAATGTACTGGCCGTGCTTATAAGTCTTATTTTTTAAATCAATATGTAAATTGAAAATATTATTTGATAAGTTTAAAGAAAATTCAGCTACATCTTTTTTATTTCTCTTATCACAAATAAACTCACTCCAAGCATCACATAAATTTTCTATAGATATGATATCATCGTACATATGTCTAATTTTACCCCCCCCCCGAGAATTACCACAAGTAATTCTCAAAATGAAAGAAGCTTATAGTTTCTGGATTATTTTACATAGAAATTTTCCAAGAGTTGAAAGACTAGGTATAGGTCACAAAATAGAACAAGCATTTCTTAGTGCAATTGAAATAACGTTTTGCTTGAGTTATTTGCCCATGGAACAAAAAGTTCCATTTCTTGGGAAAGCAATATCCCGACTAGACGTACTAAAATTTTTTACACAATTTGCATGGGAAAATAAATTGATCCCAACAAACAAATTTTCTGAACTTCTTTTAAAGCTTGAGGAAATAGGAAGACAGCTTGGCGGATGGAAAAAAGGAATTGAGAATAAGCTTCAAACAAAAACTCCCCGACCATAAGATGAGGAGAAAATGTAAGAGTTTCGAGAGAACACCTGATTGCCATCGTTCCACCTATTCGAGTCCTCGACAGAGTTCGCATTGACGTTCCAACCGTCGTCGTTCCAGTTCACGTTGACTGTACGAAGCACACCAGCGTTATCGTACATGAGACCATCCTTATCACCACCAGCCAAATCATGGCCGGTTGAATTTTATTTGAGACCTAAAAGTCTACCAGTCCCATATACCAATTCTTGTTATTTTTTTGAAGAGACTTTCCCCACTCTTGCACAAGGCGTACCCAATGCAATTCTCGAGAAAAGTATCCTAAGACCATGACGCGGAAGCCGTAACCACCACGTAACGCATGATTTCAAGAGAAAGTATATCAAGAATATTTAAATATAAAAAACTAACCCTCAGTCCACTGTGAAGCAGACCGAGGGTCAAAGGGTCCAAGGGACAAAGTGTCAGCTTGCAGCCGGCACAGGTTCCGAGGACTTGAGAACAGAAGAATTGCGAGAGAACACCTGACGGCCATCGAACCACCCACTCGAGACCCCGACAGAGCGCGCACCGACGCCCCAACCGTCGTCGTGCCAGTACACGTGGACTGCACGAAGCACACACCATTGACCCTTAACCTCAAAGAGGTATTGGAGATCTGTAACTTCTTCCTCGATTATTTTTCCATCAAGGCCAACGTAGCTGAAGCGATTGCCTTCAAGCTTCTTGACGGGTTGAGGAACATAACCGATGTTCGCATACCCGTTCGTCAGCAAATCGCCTGCGGGACTTTTTGGTCCCAAGGGCTGTTTCTCCATCTTGACATAAAGGTCGCCGAGGGACATGATGGAAGACTTAACTCCACCGAGTTTTACGATGATGTCCTTGTCGTGTGTCCATGCGCCCAAAGTAAAACTCTTGAGTTCGTGAAGACTTTCATCCTCTACGGTTCCAAGGAACCACGCGGAGAAGTTATCTCCGAGTCCGCTGATTTTGACCTTTGCATTTCGGCCAGTGTCAACGATGAACTTCTCCCGAACAACAAACTTTCCCTTGTTCCAGGAACATGTCGCGAGCCAATCGGTAAGTGGTTTACCCAACCTACCTTGGTTCGCAGCAAGGATAATCACCTGCAAATCAACCTTTTCCCAATCGATTGAGGCAATCAGGGTCGAAGCACAGCCCGCCGTTTGATTTTTCATGATATGTAATGTGCCGGCTAATGCACCTTCGTCTTCCAGTCTCGTATTCCTTACACAAGATTATTGGAGAGTTAGGTGTTTCGCCACAGCAGATAACAGCCCTATTTTCACCTTTATTTAGAGCCACTTTCTGCTATGACGAAATATTCTTTTGCAACTTGCACTTGTATTTCAAGGTCCAATTACTAACAATAGTATACACTAAATTAACATTCTGTCAATAAGAAAACTGGACAGACCTTATTTTGAGCCATTATTTTACCTCATTTATTACCTATTAAATTAAAACCACTTGAATCTCCTTACCTCCGTCACAGACTTCTGTGCGCGCGTTAAAGTATAGTTTTCTTCTCCCGTCTTCTCATTCTCAACCCATCTCTGCTCCACTATCTTTTTATTTAAATTCACTAAATCTATTTTCCCTTCATGTATTCCATGTCCATATTCACCATCTGTTGGCCAGGCCATCGCTTGAACATAATGAATTGTAATTGGTGAAAAATTTTGATATTCAATTTGATATACAACCAAGATATGATCGCGCTCACCATTGTCAGGACCCCCAACCATAGTGATTATATCCCCCACCTGCACATCTTTTATCTCAACAACCTTGCTATTCGCATCATGTGCAAAAGTTTGAACACCAGCATTCTCTATCGGCCTCATTTTACATTTAATTTTTCCAAATAATCCATGACAAAGTGGGAATGACAAATTCCTATCAAGCGACCCCGTTCCCCTACTTATACTTTCCTCATTCAATACATAATATGCAAATCCTGAACAATCTATACCCACACCATTATCAACTAGAAATTTTTTCAATGTATCAGAATCAAAAGATTTTAAATCAATTTTCTCCTTAAAAGCAATTTGCTCTACTTCCTCATAAATATCTTTTGGACTACCCTTTCCAATCGATACACGAAATGCGAGCCTTTGTCCAATATGCCTATTATTAAAGTACGGAACGGAACACATTGCGTTTTCAATCCTAAAATTCTTAAATTGATCGATTGTGTCGAGTGATTTTTGAGAAATAAGTTTAGTATTCATAACTAATAGATTATCACAAAATATTGGAAAAATCGCCTTTTTTATGATAATCTAGCTCTATGATAAGTATATTAGAAGGAACGGCGGATCTGGCTATTATCCTCGGGTTTACACTTCTGTCATGTATTATTGCTTTCCTATGGTCACCTTTATTGATCAAAGTCCTTTACCATTTCCGAATTATTAAAGGGACAAAAAGAGAGCTCGTTTCTATCGATTCTCAAAAGAATAAAGATCAAACTCCAGTAATGGGAGGTCTTCTTGTTATTATTACCGTTGCTTTAATTTCCTTTATTTTCAATTGGTCTAGAAGTTACACATGGGTACCGATAAGCGTCATGTTACTATCTGCTCTTCTTGGTGCGCTTGACGACCTATTAAATATTTTCGGATCAGAAAGACGTTCAAGAAAACTTTCACAAATTCTTACACTCATAAAAGTTCACAGAGAATTCAAAATGCGTGCATGGTATGTGATCACACTTCCATGGTCAATGTTCAAAAGAATGTCAGTTTGGATTGGTTCAAGAACAAGCAAAGGCATACATGTCCACGAGAAACTTTTACTACAATTCGTTGCTGGGTCCATAACCGCTTGGTGGATTTATGACAAGCTTGGTTCAGCATGGCATTACATCTATTTGCCTTTTAGTGTCGACATTTATGTTGGTTGGTTGATCATCCCTATTGTTATTTTAATCGTTATGTTCACGGCCAATGCCGTCAACATCGCCGATGGAATGGACGGACTCGCAGGAGGAATGCTCATTTCATCTTTTAGTGCTTTGATGCTATTGAGTTGGATAAATGGATTCGGAGAAATTGCGATTTTAAATGCAACTGTCATCGGGGCACTCGCAACATATACGTATTTCAATATTAAACCTGCTAGATTTATGATGGGTGACATTGGTTCCCTCGGTCTCGGTGCCCTATTCGCAGTGAACACTATCGCCATTGGCGAGATTGGTTCTATTTTCTTTCTTGGCTTCCTTTTCTATATAGAAGCAATTACTGTTTTGATTCAAGTTTCAGGCCGTTATCTTTTGAACAGAAAAATATTCAAGATGGCGCCGATTCATCATCACTTTGAATTAAAAGGTTGGAGTGAAGAGAAAACTATTATGCGTTTTTGGATAATTCACTTTGTGTTTGTTGTTTTTGGAATTTGGTTGGCACTGCACTAATTAGCTGACTCTAAATTAATTATTTGACCATAAATTAATATGAATTATTTAAATTGGAAAGAAGAAAAAATTAGTGATTTTTCTCCAGAAAATATTTCCGGTATGTACAATAACGGTTTTGTTTTTACTCGTATTGATAAAGGTGTAATGCAGCAAACAAGAAGTATTCGTATAGATTTGGGTAAATTTGAACCATCAAGCGAGAATAGAAGAATACTTCGTAAGGGCGAGGAAGTTCAATTTAAAGAAAATTTAATTCCCTACTCCGAATATTCTTGGTCAATTGGAAAACTAGCAAAGGATTTTTATGACAAAAAAGCTGATGGGGCTTTTTCTGCAAATAAGATTAAGGAGCTTGTTACATCTGAACAAAATTTTAATAGATTGCTTTCATTTTCAGGTTTGTCGACTTCAACTTCTGTTTCACTTTCAATCGGCTTCGCTATTTGCTATAAAAATGCAGAGATAATTCATTACTGTTATCCTTTCTATGATCTAGAAAATTCCACAAAAGATATGGGGCTTATCATGATGACGAAAACAATTTCTTGGGCTAAGGAAGCTGGTTTGAAATATGTGTACCTTGGTTCCCTGCAACGTCCTGGTGATGTATACAAATTACAATTTTCTGGTATCGAATGGTTTGATGGTGAGAAATGGTCTGGCGATATCGAGGAGGTTAAAAAGATTCTTAAATAAAAAACGAACTCACCCGAAGATGAGCCGTTGTGCGCTGCCAATAAAGGCTATTGCCCTATCCCAAAAACCTAGTATCAGTAGCATCGTAGTCATTGTCCCAATAACTAGCGAGACCAAGAAGATCTCCACCTGAGACCATTTGAAAATCCTCAAATCCCTGAAGAAGGCCGTAGCCAAAAAGGGATCGAGAATTGTAACCATGCCGATGAGTAGAACCCAGCGATTGATGAAATTCACCAGTAACCAAACAACCGCTTGAGAAAACGTCTGAGGTTTGCCTTCAAAGATTTTCTCTATCGCATCCTCATTGTGCATGAATGACCTGTTTAGTCGGTCATAGAACTTGAGCTGAACAAACGCCAGCGTAGCTGTCACAAGAATCAAGACCCAGCACCCTTCTGCAATACCGTAATTTGGAAAAATGTACGTAGCAACTGTGGCGTTGAGAAAATTTCCCTTAATGACATTGAAGATCACCAAAAAACCTATGACTAGAACCTTTAAAGTCCTTCTAAATTTGTCTTTCATTTGTACTCCTTCATCAAAAATACTAGCACACTTTTCTTTACTTGTAAATATCAATAAAGACACTTACCTAAAGTATAATGAAGCAATGTTATCTCCAAAACACATTCATATTGTCGGTATCTGTGGTGTAGCGACAAGCGCCATTGCTATAGCTTTCAAAAATATTGGCTGGAAAGTCACCGGTTCTGATAAAGGCTTCTTCCCTCCTGTGTCTACTGAACTAGAGAAAAACAATATCTCCTTTTATGCTGGGTGGCATCCAGAAAATATCGGTAAGCCAGACATAATAATGATCGGTGGGGGTGGAACAAGTCCATCAAACCCAGAAATAATTTACGCCAATGAAAAAAAAATCCCCACTTACTCGTATGCGGAAATTCTGCAGAAATATTTCATAAAGAAAAACTCTATTGTCACTGTCGGCACATGGGGAAAGACGACGACATCTTCTTTACTTTCATTTATTCTATTAAAAGCAAAGATGAATCCGAGCTATTTCACTGGGGGACTTTCACTCTCGCACGATACTGGAGCTTTGTCTGATTCAGACTGGAGCGTTGTCGAAGGAGATGAATACCAAGTCTCAATCTCAGACAAAAGGCCGAAATTTGTCTACTATTCCCCCACCCATCTTTTACTTACCTCAGTATCATGGGATCATGCCGATCTTTACCCTACAGAAGAAGCGTATTTTAAAGTATTCAAAGATTTGATAGAAAAGACTGAAAAGCCAGTGGGGGTAGAGGAAACCAGCGATGGCAACGCTACTGGCACGACCAGCACCATTATTGCCTGCTCAGATAACGATGGAGTAAAGAAAATTGTTGGGGATAAGAAAATCATAAGTTACGGAAAAACAAGTATCGCAGACTATTACTATCACTCTATAGAGCATACAAAAAACGGTCTAAACTTTTCAATTACAAACAAAGGTATCGAATACAAAATCGAGTCACCCATGCTTGGTAAATTCAACGCAGAAAACATTACAGGCTGTTTCGCCATGGCGACAGAGATTGGAATCAATCCTGAAATGACAATTGCCGCAATCAAAGATTTTAAAGGTATAAAAAGAAGATTTGAAAAAAGATTTGAGGGTGAAGTCACTGTTATGGATTGCCATGCTCCAACCCCAGAAAAAGCATCCTCTGTATTAGAAAGCATTCGAGAAGTTTACAAAGAAAAAATCATAGCAATTTATGAGCCAAATATTGGAGGAAGACAAAGAAGCTCTGCTCATATGTACAATGACGCATTCAGAAACGCTGACTTAGTTATCATTCCTAGACTTACAAAATTAAAAATTTCAGAAGAAAGACCAATGGAGGGCGATGAGCTTTCTGAATTAATTAAAAACACACAGCAAAATACTCTTTACATTGAGGATGATGAAAAATTAGTAAAATACATATCAGAAAACGCAAAGAAAAACGATATCATCGTCTTTCTCGGTTCACATGGCTTCAGAGGTATGATTGAAGAGACGATTAAAAATATAAAGTAATTCCTATTTCCCCTCGTCTACTATTTCAGTAACGAGATTTTCACCATCTACTTTTTTCACAAGCAAAGTAATACCGCAATGATTGCATTCTATTATCATCCCTTCATTTACTGACGCATATCTTGAAAGGTCTATATTATTCTTACATTCTGGACAAATTGATTGCATAATTTTTATTGTTTGAAAATACATAAAGTTAATAAAGCACCTTCTAATACTACCTAAAACATTGTATTATATCAACATGATAACTCCAAACGAAGAACAGCAAAAACTCGCTAAAGCATTAGAAATTGATTCATTGTTTTTTAAGAGAGAAGATTTACACCCACTAGGATCACATAAAGGCCGTTCACTTCCTGTCATGATTGATACATACGCCAAGCAAGGAATCTCACATTTTGCCATTTCTTCTTCTGGTAACGCTGCCCTTGCCTCTGCCTTTTATATAGAAAAATTAAACAAAGATAGGACAGAAAAAATTACTTTAGAAATATTTGTTGGGCAACATATTGCTACAAAAAAACTTAGAAAAATTGAGCAATTTAAAAGTGAGAATATATCGATAACTATGCATGATCGTCCCCTTCAGGCTTTGTTTACAAAAACAAAGGACGAAAATATCAGAGCTCTTAGACAATCAAACGATGACACTTCATTGCTTGGTTATCATGAATTGGCAGATGAATTATTAAAAATTACAGACCTTAAGGCTGTTTTTATTGGGACATCTTCTGGAACAACAGCGCAGGCACTAGCTGAGCATTTTATTGAAAACAAAAAAGAAATTGAGATTCATATTGTGCAAACATCTACTTGTCATCCAATAGCGGATTCGTTTGTTGATAATTCAATGCTTGATGAGAAATCAATTGCAGATGCGATCGTCGACCATACAGCACTTAGAAAAGACAAACTCATAAAGTTGATAGACAGTAGTGGTGGAAGTGGTTGGATTGCTTCGAACGAACATATACGATCAGCTCAGGAGATCACGCTCAAGAACACAGGTGTAACAATTTCTACAAATAGTGCATTGTCAGTCGCTGGCCTTATGCAAGCCGTCTATACAGGAAAAGATTGGGATGGGTCTGTCGTCTGCATGATTTGTGGGGACTAGAGAAAAGAGTAGTATTGTTTTCTATAAATCACAAACTCCTCACAGCTTTCACAAATCTTTCTCCTCTTTCTTTTCTGGAGATATCTACGCCAACCGCTTCAAAGCCTGGGCTAAATAATACAATATCCCCTTTCTTTGCAATTTCCTTTGCTTTTTTTACTGCGTCCTCTAAATTCAACACTTGAACAAAATCCAAATTTTCTATTTTATTAATTTTATTTCTAAAACTAATTGTTCCGCTACCAGGCAAAAGAATCAGTGCTGAAACATATTGAGATATATTTTTTATAAGCTCGGTATAGTCATGTCCAGTATATGCCCCGCCAAGGATAGCAACAATTTTTTTATCTATTGAAGGTGCCCTCAGAGCTGCCAAGGTAGAAGTTGGTGTTATAGACGCAGAATCATTATAAAACTCCAACCCCGACACTTTCTTTATGAATTCTATATGCCCCCTAAGGCCCAAAAAGCCTTGTACGACTTCTTTTGCTATATCCTTTGATACCTTAAACAATTCGCTTGTTTGCATGGCTAGAGCAGCATTCTCTTGATCATGTACGGATTTATGCTCCATACCCCAATCTTTAGGAATAGACCCAGCCCTAGTACGCAGAATTTTTGCTTTTGAAATTACACCTGCTTCAGATTTGATCTCGTCCACAACCTGATCAGGGGCTACTATAAAATTATTGTATGTCTGAAACTCCAGCATCTTAAATGAAACTGAGGATGTTATAACTGCAACGTGTGGACTCATTCGAATATTATAGTAATGATCCATTAACTGTTCAGGAATTCTAACAAGCACAACATCACCTTTTTTTATTTTTTTCAAATGGGTCAATGCCCCGCTTGTCGAGCCTGAGTCAATCAAAAAAAGTCCTTGATCTTCATAATCCAAAAAAGCCTTTTTTAACATTCTATATATCAAATGCACTACAGTACTTTTTCCGCATGCACCGATTACCCCAACAAATGTCACTGGCGGAGCGAGTTTAAAAAATATAATATCTGGATATTCTATTTGCACTCCTGTTTGAGTAGCTTTTTTCAAGAAAGTTGATTTTAGTGAAATCTCTGGAGAGAGGATAATTAAATCATAGCCAAGCAATTCATCGCCATCTATTTTCCCAAATCCAAATTTCTCCAAGCCACCAACGGATAGTGCCAAAACGTATTTATTAATACGCTCCTCGCTTCGTATATCAAAAAGCGACACCTTTACCTTATTTCTCAAAAGGAATTTGATATCGGCAATCATTTCTCCATGTGGTCCAAGTCCGATAACGGCAATTTTTTTATCTTTAAAATATTCTTTATGGTTCACGGTTCAATTATAGCAAACTTTTGTGCTTTGCCTCACTTGTCCTACTTCACTTACTTCACTGACCTTATCTCACTTGCCTTAATTATTAAATCTTTAACCTTGATCAACTCTTGAAGCAGAGCCTGCAACTTGGTCGTCTCTTCATTATTTACCCTATCAACAGCGACAAACGCAGAAACTTTTCTTAGAAACAAATTGTAGATATCGTTAAAATATTTCTCTAGTATATCGATATCATCGTCACTCATATTACCACTGTCCTTTATCACGAATATATCCGAAGGTCGGCTTACGCCTTCGAAATACAAATGATCGTCGGAAAGTATTCCAATAACGGACGGTTGAGTTAAATTATAGTCTTTCATATGTTGTAATTGATGTTTTTAATTCTGATTTTTTAAATTTAATTTTCGACCTCTTTTAATAATTTGAACTTATGCTCACATAAGTACTTTTTGTAATGATCACATGGTCCAAAATATTTATTCCAAGTATTTTGCCAGCGTGAATCAATTGCCGAGTTATTTCAATATCCTGAGTGCTTGGTGTGGCAATATTTGATGGATGATTATGAGCGAGAACAATGGCCACCGAATTGTGTTCAATCGCCGGGCGGAAAACTTCTCTGGGGTGAACAATGTTTGAATTTATTGTTCCTATGGAAATCACTTCGTCATGGATAATTCTATTGTGGCTATTTAAATACAGACCACGAAGATGTTCCTTGGGTAAGTTATGCATATCTTGTAAATACTCATAAACATCCTTCGCGGTGCGAATAAGGGTAAAGCCATTTTCATTTTTATTGTAAAATCTCCTGCCCAATTCCCCGCATGCGATTATCTGACAAGATTTAATAATTGGAATGTTCAATTCCTCTGACATTTTTACAGCATTCCTTTCTGCAAGAATACTTTTTTCTCCATATTCTCTTATAATGCGATTTGATATTTCCATAATACTTTCGTTTTTACTGCCAGTATTTAGGATTATTGCAAGAAGCTCCGACAATGATAAATTTTCTGGGCCATACTTGATGAGCTTCTCCCTTGGTTGTTTGTCTAACGGCAAGTCTTTAACCTTGAGTATATATTCCCTCTCATTCCTATCAAAGAAAAGATCCGTATCTACTAAACTATAGAATTTCCGCTTAGTATTCTGCTTAATGTTTTGTTTAATTTTTCTCTTTATATTTTGTTTCTCAGTCATCATAATTATTTGGAATTATCCCCCAAATAAAATATGCCCACAAGGGCATATTTTACAAAAAATTTATCATTTCTTTAGAACTTGTGGATAACTCCAAAGACCAGCGGGTTGAGCCTCCTAAATTACCTCAATCATCATCATATTCGTCTCATTTACCTTGTTGCCTGGCATTCCTGCAACAATTACTACCCTATCCCCCTCAACCGCAATCTTTTCTTTTAATGCAACCTTTCTTACTACATTTGCAATATCATCAATAGCTATATATTTCTCAACCACAATTGGATAACAACCAAATGAAAGTACTAATTTTCTTGCTGTTGATTCTGATACAGTTATAGCGACAATTCTCTCTGCAGGTCTATATCGAGATACCATTCTGGCTGTTCTTCCAGATTCTGTTGCTGCAACAATAAATCTAGCATCAACTTCATGTGAAGCAAGTACAGCAGACTGGCAAGTAACATCAGTTACTCCATGTGAATCTTCATACTCAGCGATTGTGTCATTTGTGTAAACATCCTTTTCGACGCGTAGAGCAACACGGGTCATCATTTCTACGGCTTCTACTGGATACTCACCAAGAGTTGTTTCTTCAGAAAGCATTATGGCGTCTGTACCATCGATAATAGCGTTAGCAATATCTGATACCTCAGCTCTTGTAGGGACTGGGCTCTTTATCATAGACTCTAGCATTTGAGTTGCGGTGATGACGGGCTTGCCGAGCGCATTACACTTTTGAATAAGCATTTTCTGAACCAATGGAACTTCTTCAGCCGGAATTTCAATAGCAAGGTCTCCTCTAGCAACCATTAGACCATCGGCAAGTTTGATTATCTCATCAATATTCTCTAATGCTTCAGGAGTTTCAATCTTGGCGATAATCCCAGCCTTTGATTTTGCTGCGGTTAGCAACTCTTTCAATTCAACAATATCTGAAGGTCGTCTGACAAAAGATAGGGCAATAAAATCAACTTTGTTCTTTATCCCAAATTCCAAATCTTTTCTATCCTTCTCTGTTATTGAGCTCATAGAAAGATATGCGCCTGGAAGATTCACACCTCTCTTGTTCTTGATCTCACCACCAACAATTACTTTTGTAATAACATCATTACCCTTTATATCTGTAATCTGTAATTTCTTTTTTCCATCATGAAGCAGAACGTAACCACCAACCTTAACTTCCTTTGGTAGCTTTGGATAATTTACAAATACTTTCTTTTCATTTCCTACCACCTCGTCTGTTGTCAGTGTAAATTCCTGTCCTTCCACTAGTGTAACTACTCCCTTTTCAAATTCCCCTATTCTAATCTTTGGACCACCAAGATCCTGCATTACGGCGATAACCTTTCCAGTTTTTTCTGAGACTTTCTTGAGATTTTCAATTCTATTCTGATGTTCAGCGAAGTCTCCATGAGAGAAGTTTAAACGCATAACATTCATGCCAGCGTCGACAAGGGCTCTGAGTTTTTCTTCTGTTTCTGTTGCTGGACCAATTGTACAAACTACCTTTGTTTTCTTTCCGAGATTCATTTTATGATTATTTTTATTTATTAATAGGTTTCAATATTACTACATTGCACGGGCTAATGCAAAACTAAATCTATGCCGAGCGCCTGTTTATTTAATAGGCGGAGCATCCACTGGCACTGGTTTGTTTATAGGATACCTTTCTGGATCAATAGTTCTCTCAAAGCAAACTCTGCCTGCTTCATGCTTCCAGTTTTCATCAACAAAACCTATAGATGGATAAACGGATGGATACGCCATATCTATACTTGAACCGTATCCATACCCACCGAATTCGCCCTTACCTTTCATGTCTTCATATTTAAGTGAAAATGTTGAACATAATTCAAACTTATACTTTGTACTTGTTGAATACTCGTATGCTGTTTTGTTCTCTGGATCTAGAGGAATGCGACTACCAGCGATAGAATCGTTCAAAACCTCGAGTGAAGCGGGCAGACTACCCTTCTGTTGCCAATAGTTTACTATCTGCCACTGAATGTTCTGTAAGTCATTAACTCTTTGATTGTCGAATCTCAAGGCTCTCTGCTTGCCTGGTGAGCCGACAGCTAGGAAACCGAAGACTATGACCAAAATAGTAATGACAATACCAAACCATGGAATTATCTTCTTTTCGAGATTAGCCCATTTCATGTTTTCATTTATTGAAAAGAAGTAGTATTTGAATATTGCACCAGTTACAAGTATCACCATCAAGACTTTATAGATAAAGCGCACAGTTACTTCACCATTCAAGTAGATGTTTATCAGGGTAACTAGATCCCCCACGATGACTATTCCTGTTAGGAATAGGGTTAAATAAATTCTCCACTTTCTGACCCATAAATCTTTTTTCTCGGGAGAAGCTAGCAAGTCCTTTTTTATATACCATTCTAGTACATATAAAATAGGAACCAAGACCACAAGCATGGATATCGGCCAAGCTATGGAGCCCGAAGAAAAATACCCTGCAAGTGCATCTGGGAAATAGTAATTGATAACACTAAATGACAAATTGATAAGAGCAATTGCGGACGCGTATAGCGCAATTGTGGCCCCTAGGTGAAGGAAAAAATCCTTCGGTGTTGTTTTTGTTGTTGGGTTCATATGACCCCTATTTTACCACGAAAGGTGGCATGTGCCATCCTTTTACTTTATTGTGCGCGCACTAGGATTCGAACCTAGGACCCCACCAGTATCAGTGGTGTGCTCT
>CAYXWP010000008.1:0-18680 GCA_964468845.1 uncultured Candidatus Saccharibacteria bacterium
CTCGCGTCTCAACCTTGGGAAGGTCGCATTCTACCACTAAACCATACTCGCATTTATAATTTTAAAACTGCATATTAGAACCAGTTAAACATTTTACTCCAAAAACCTTTTTCTGTCGTCGTGGCTGTAGCTGTGGCCTCAGACTTCGAGTCATCAATGATGACTGAGACCTTCTCACCCTCTTTTACTGCTCTAAATTTACTTCTTATCTCACTTTCAACCCCCTGCTCTGTTTTGAGATAATCAAGTGAAGATGCAAGACCATTTTGTCTTGCAATGATTTTTTCAAGCTCTATTTGGTCTTGTCTTAAATTCTGAGAGCTTAATTTTTCCTTTTTATATACACCCCAAGCACCCCTGATCAACAGAACGAAGATTATAGCCAAAATTAAAACAATGATTGGCGAATATAGTATCTTTTTTATTCTTTTTTTCTTTTGAAATTCAAGCATTGATATTATATATATGTATAGTATACTATGTTTTACATATGTTATTATTTCACAAAAATACAAAAAAGGCTCTAAATGTTGCAATGATTGTCGTTGGCGCACTTATTATAATCAGTATGGTTCTCCTATACTTTCCTGTCATCCGTTAGTCCGATCTCATCATCTTAACAAAAACTTCCTGTGGGATGTTTACATTCCCTCGCCCTAGTTCTTTCATCTTTTTCTTACCTTCCTTCTGTTTCTCCCATAGCTTCATCTTTCTAGTTCTATCTCCACCATACATATGCTGAGTAACATTTTTCTGCATACCTGTCAGTGTTTCTGATGCAATAATACGACCAAGCGCTTTCCCTTGAATTTTCAAAGTAAACATTTGTTTCGGAAGTACCTTATGTAGTTTTTCAACAGAAAGTTTCGCTTCCTCCTCAAGACGTCGGCGCGACACAACACGTGTGAATGCGACAACGGGTTCGTCAGCAACAAGAATATCTAATCGTGCGACATCTGCTTCTCTCATATCAGTGATTTCGTATGAGATAGAAGCAAAGCCAGAAGAAATACTTTTTATTTCATCGAAGAAATTTCTCATAAGTTCACGTAATGGCATTATCAATGTTAATGCATTTCTATTTTCTCCAAAGTTTTCTGTAGCAGAGACTTCTCCCTCATGATTAAATACGGACTGCATAATCACTCCAAGATATTCTGGAGGAGTAATAATTTTCATTTTAACCAATGGCTCTAGAACTCTTTTTACCTCATGATCATCTGGAAAAAGTGCTGGGGAATAAATAGTAACTGTTTTCCCATTTTTTAATTCAACATCATAAGTAATGCTTGGAATTGTAACAACTAAATTTAAACTAAATTCACGTCGCAAACGTTCAGTAATTATTTCAAGATGAAGCATTCCTAGGAAACCACAACGAAATCCTCGCCCAAGTGTTCCTGAAGCCTCTTCGTCGTGTGTGAAAGAAGAATCGGAAAGACGCAAACGTCCAAACGCCATTCTTAATGTATTAAAGTCATCCTGACTCTCAGGATATACAGAAGCCCAGACGACAGGGCGAGGTGTCATGTATCCATGCAAAGGTGGAAGTATATCTCTAGCTGACGCCACAGTATCTCCGACAGATGCAATACCGGGTTGCTTTATGCCTGTCACAATATACCCAATCTCGCCGGCACTCAGACTTTCCATCGGCGTATCATCTGGCGCAAAAATTCCTACTTCTAACGCTTGAAATTTCTCATCAGAAACTTTAAAAAGAAGTTGATCATGCCTTTTTACAGAACCATTCATTACTCTAACATAAACTATCACTCCTTTATGATTTGAATATTGGAAATCGAAAACAAGGGAGCGGAATTCATTTGTGTTATCCGTAGAGCTTGGTGCGGGTATCCTTTCAATCACTTCATTTAAAAGATTATCTACCCCCTCTCCTGTTTTTCCAGACACTTTCAAAACATCTTTTTCTTCACATTCAAGAAGCGTGCAAACCTCATGCATCACTTCTGGAATTCTTGCTAGAGGAGAATCTATTTTTGAAATAACTGGAATGATTTTTATACCAGACTCTCTTGCCATGTTCAAAGTAGTAAGTGTCTGTGCCTGCACGCCTTGTGTAGCGTCAACAAGAAGAATAGAACCTTCCACAGCTTTGAGAGCTCGAGAAACTTCATAGGAAAAGTCTATGTGCCCTGGAGTATCGATTAAGTTTAAAATATACTCTTCAGACTTATACTTCCACTTCATGCGCACTGGTTGCATTTTTATCGTAATCCCCCTTTCACGCTCAAGCTCCATACTATCAAGCACCTGCTCCTGCATTTTTCTTTTTTCAATAGTATTAGTAAGCTCAAGCATTCTATCAGCCAAGGTTGATTTGCCGTGGTCAATATGGGCGATGATTGAGAAGTTTCGTATGTGTTGGGGATTCATGATGTAGTGTGAATACTATCAGAAATAGTGATTTAGGCAAAATAGCGTAAATAAAAGTGACCACGCCCCAACCTGGAACGTGGCCGCTTGATCAAAAGTTAACACCCACCTCAACACCGATAGTTTTCATGTCCAGTGGCCCAAAGCGAAACGGGCTCGGATATTCGGACCTTAGCATTGGCCCAATCGTCCATCCCTTTGGATTACCGAAGAGATTGTAGCGAAACACGTCTTCGCAAGAGGTTTTAATTGGACTCATGTACGAGTCACCGTACATCCTATCCCAAAGCGATGGTATTTCTCTTTCGATCACGCAGACAGGAATTGGCTTCCGAACAGTAATATCACCCAAAAAGCCTTCTCCTGCACTACAAAATTCAAATGCACCAATAACAATTGTAAAGCAAAATGCAAATATTCTCACAATGTACTCCTTCCCTTGTTTTCTGATTTTGGACCAATCATAGCACAATTGGGCCTATAATGTCTCCTGGTCTGGAACAACAACATTTGACTTCCAGAATTTATGATGAAGAGTCGTCCAAACCTCAACAATTTCTTTGTTTTTTAATAGCATTAAAATAACAATACCCGCAAAAATTCCAACTATGCCAGCAAAGAATCCTTGGAGAAAGACGTTCCAAGCTTTTGTAAGTGGGAAGAAAATATTAAAGAATCTAAGCGAGAGAAAAGTGACATAGCCCATGATCACTGATGCAGAAAAACTTTGAAACAAAGTGGCAATAACTGGCTTTGTAAAACCAGAGTAATCCTTCTCAAACATATGCCAATGTAAATATGTATTAACAAGAACACCAATAGAATACGCCAATGGCAAAACGAGAACACTAGTCCCAGGTTGGCCAGTCACTTTAAACAAATCTTGTAAAAAATATGCAAATACAGGAAAAGCAAAAAAAGCTTTGGTAAAACCGTAACCACAGGCGACGATGATCACGCCAGAAATAATATTTATAGCCAAAGGTTTCTTTGTCCTCCCTTCCGCGTAATATGCCCTAACAAACAAGAGAACTAGACTTTGGCCAACAACAGATACAATAAAAATTGCGAGGACTGCCGCCGTAAGTCTTGTATCTGCCCAGTCGAAATTTCCTGCTCCATATATTACACGCACAATCTGCGCACGAAGAACAATAAACAAAACCATTATAGGAATTGACCAAAATACAATATGTCTTGCGGAATCAATCATCTGCCCTAGAAATTCCTTACGGTTTTTCTCAACAAAGAATTTTGATAAGGTTGGAAATATCGCAGATGAATAACTTACTCCAATAATTGAAAGTGGAACAGATTGCAAGTTAATCGCCAAACTAAAAATAGAAATCGAACCTGCTTTCATAAATGATGCTAGAGCAATCAAGAAAAATGATGCTAATTGGTTTGAAGATAGTGTCAACGTCCTTGGTAAAGAAATAGCTATTACTTTTCTAACCATCGCCCATTCAATATTAAATTTTAAATGAGGAAGCACATCCCCTCTGAAAATAAATGGAATCTGAACCAACAGATGGAGTAATGAGCCAATGATTACACCTGATACCAAGCCATATAAACCGAAAGTTGGATAAAGAAATATTATTCCAATTATTATTCCAACGTTATACAGAATTGGGCTTAATGCATAAACAAGAAATCTCTTATGCATCTGGGTAATACTTGAAAGAAAATTTGAGATCCCAAGAAAGATTGGGGAGAGTAAAAGAATTCGAGTTGCAACAATTAATTCTGGCAATTCAGGACTATCGGAAAACCCGGGGAGCAGAATGTCTATGAGCTCTGGTGTTAGAAAAAATACCACAACACTTATTACAATTATCAGCATAAAGAAGGCAGAGAATATACTGTCTACAAATTTCTGCCCCTTATCTTCATCTTTATTAAATTTTTCAATAAAGAAAGGAAGTAGAACCGACGCAGAAACTATTGAAGCTATGGACACAAAAATCAAATCTGGGATACGGAAGGCCGAATAATATATGTCCAATGTCCCACCCGCACCAAAACTGTAGGCCAAGAGTTTGTCTCTAACCAATCCCAATATTTGTGACAACAAAGCAAAGAAAGCAAGAAGATACGCAGCCTCATGAAGACCACGTATCTCTTGATTCATTATCTTGAAGAATCTCTTAACCATCGGTTAAATCATTGTACCACAAGGGCCCCTCTATTTCCTTAATTCGCTGCCTTAACTCTCTTGATTGGTGTAGTATCTGTTGTTTTCTCTTTCACTGGCAAAGTACTCCTCTTTTCTGGTTTGCTATCTGCGGGTGCCTTTGTGTCAGCGAATGGAGATTTACCTGCTTTAAGATTTGAAAGGATTAAGATTACTTCCTCATTTTCTGAGTTTGTCTTTGCGATTTCTTCAAACTGTTCTATGGCCTCTGTGTACTTTTCTAATCTAGCATACGAAAGTCCTAGGAAATATCTGGCATTCGAGTAATCTTTGCTCAATTCAACTGCCTTTCCAAAAGCCGTGACAGAATTTTTGTAGTCCTTGTTGTTGTAATACAATAGACCCAGCTGGAAGTATAGCAAAGAATTATTTGGATCGATCTGAGTTGTCACCTTAATAGATGTAATTGCGTCTTCAATCTTGTTCTGACTTACCTGTATTTGAGCAAGTAGGAATATAGCCTCTGTATAGTTTTGCTTTAACTGTAGCGCACTTCCAATATATTTTTGTGCATCATCCATTTTTTCTTGTGATGCTTCAAGTCTTGCAAGATTTAAATACAACTGAGGGTTATATGGGTTCAGCCTGATTGCATTTTCATATGCTGCCTTTGCGTTTTCATACGCCTTATCAAACTTAAATGTTGCCGCCAACTCATTTATTCTAGCGTTTCCGATATGATTATAATAGTTTGTTGGGTCAATAGAGATTGCGCTTAATGTTGATGAAGCTGCCTCAGCGATCAATGTATTTATCATTTTCTCTTTCTCTGGATCAGTATTCTTTGGATCCTTTGTGTACTGTTCCTGAAGCTCCTTTGCCAAAGAATTAATTTTTATAAGATCAAGCTCAGAGATTACTTGATAATAGGAATCGAATCTATCCCAACTCAATGCTTTCTTGAAATAAGAAAACGTATTGTTCATCGCTTGTTCGTTATTTGAATTTAGAGCGCTTATTCCCGCTCTAAAATATCCAGTCGCAACTGATTTCTTTACATATACAAGTGTCCAAAGAGAAAGCAGAACAATAGATATAATGATGATAATTGAAAACGTACCACCAGATCTTGATCTATCGACTACTATCAACTTTTCATTTGAAACCAAGGTCGAAACAAAAAGTCCTGTCATCACAAAAGTGAGGAAGAATAATATATATGAAGGATTATAAACAAAGCAGATAGCCCAGAGGAATGCCGCAGAGAAGAAAGATACGATAGTTACGAAAGCTGTAGGAGAATTTCTATTTAAACTCCTAATGCTTTTTATACCTGAACCAATAAACAGTACGAAGAAAATAATCCAAAGTATTGCTCCTACAAGTCCTTGGGTAACAACTGTAGAGAATATCCATGAATAACCTGTACCAAATTCATTGCTCCAAAAATCAGTCTGGTTTATAACGATCGGCTTGTTCTGCAAATACTCATTCACAAAACGATTTGGCCCAGCACCGAATAAAGGCTTGTTTTTAATAGTATCTGCTGCAACATCAAGTGTAAGTTGCCAAGGTAAAGGAATTTCTCTTTGCTCAATACCAAACGAGGTTATAAATGATTTAGAAATTTTTTCACCCTTAAATGCGAAAACTGTAGAAATGATAAGGATTATTAGCGTAAAGATTGAAATTTTTGAGATGAACTTTGAGAAGCCAGTTTTTTCATTTTTTGTCTGGATGAAGTTATAAATACCGTAAGCCAACAAAACCAGAGATATAACGGCCCAAACAATAGTCCAATTCACAATCAGCGCAAGGAATCCAGAAAGGACGAGTAAGACGTACAACAAAGCCTTGAAACTCTTTTTAGTATTTAGTAATTGAATCGCAAAAAACATTAGAATAAAAACTAACCCAGAAAATATACCCAGCTCACTCCAACTTCCTATGAGTGTAGCAACCGGTGAAGTTAAAATTCCAAAACTCAAAAAAGTTGGGTATACAAACAATCTAACAATGTGAAATATAGCCAACAGTATAAATGACCCAACAATCGAACTATAAACATACATCATTCGCTCACTGTTTTTTGAAGCTATTCTAGAAACAAAGAACAAAACAAGGAACATTAAAATCAAAAAACTAACCGTTCCCATTTCGAATCCCTGTCCAATAAAAGATTTTTGAGGATTTGTACTCAAAAATGCTGAAATAATAGCTGAAATTGAAATAAGTACCGATGTAACAATCAATGAATTTTTTGGAATAGAGATTGTATTCTTTTTGAACAAACTAATTACATACAACAAACTTGAAATCAGAACGCCAAAAGCAATTACCATAACCTTAATGCTTTCAAAGGTCGTAAAACTAGTTCTAAAGAAAATAATCGGGGAAATAAAAATAGTTAAAAGCAAAATAATGAAAGAGATTTTTTCTAACTTACCTTCTGACCTGCTCTCTGACCTTTTTTCAAAAGAATTCTGAACTTCGCCGTTATCGGAGTTCTGATCTTTTACAAATTGAAGTGGTGTATCTACTGATGTTGACATATTTTTATTATTAACTTTTTTATTTATAATATTTTTATTAACTGCTAGTAAGTATACCAAACAAAAAACCTCCCGTTAAGGAGGTTCTTTGATTTGACATGTCTATAAGCCGAGTTCTGTATCTGTGATTCACCTTTTACAGCAATCACAAACGACAATCATTTATCTGGGATTTATCTTACGATAAACCTCAAGCAGCACTTCGATAGAATATTGCTATTTTATCGACACGGCCTTGCACCGAAGTAAGGATTTTGCCGTTGCACTCGTAAAGTTACCTTTACGACTTATCCAGAGTTTTCACCTTGGATACCCTGCTCTTTCGAGCTATCCACAAGATCAATCTCATGAATGGGCGTCTCTGTTCGCACCTCGCGTCTCACGACGGACGGGTGTTACCCGCTACTTTCCTGTCTAGATTTTCACCTAGCCAGTGCTCGGACTTTCCTCTATTGAAATAAATATCTCAACAGCGATTGTCTGACATGTAGTCATATTATACCACAGACTAGACAATCTCGCAAACCCCTCCCGCACAAGCCAATTCTTTCTTTAAATCCAATTCGTTCTGCTTTTCATATGTAATGATCTTTGAATAATCAATATGTTCAAACCTCTTAGCAAGTTCTTTGTATCTCTTTTCATCAATTTTTTCATAAGGCGCAAGCTGATAGACATGATCCTCTCTTGGTAGGAATGAAAGCCCTCCGACGATATCCCAGTTTTTATAAACCCAGTTTGCCACCTCAATCCATTCGCTATCACCAACAGAAATTGTAATCGATGGATTATGTTCAGTATAATTTTCCTTTACCATTTTCCAATATTCTAGTTGTTCAATCGCACTTTGGTCATCCTTAAAAATAGAACCGCTTGGAGCCTTTACTGGGAATTCTAGAACGTAAGTTGTAGCATTCTCTGCTGTTTGTCCAACCTCTGGGAAATATGGCACACCTTGATCTTTAAGCATTTTGAATAAAGTATCGGTAGCTGCAATACGAACTCTTCGAATATAGTACTTTGAATGTCTTGGATGCATACCCGAAGAACAATCTACTGTTTGTGAAAGTGTTCCAGATGGCTTCACAGCAGTTATACATGTAGATTCGTTTATTCCAAAACGCTTTGAAAATTCTTTGTTCGCCTTTATAGTCTCTGCCAACAGTTTTCTCATGACCTCTGGTTTTCTAACAGCAGGAGAATCCCATTGACCAGTTATAGAAACGCCAAGCAACCTTTCTCTCTCACAATGTTCTTTCCATTCCTTTGAAAGGTACGTAAAGTTTGTAAGTGATGATTGATATGTTCCAATAATTGTAGCAACTCTAATTTTCTTTAACAGAGTTGCCTCAGTATCCTCTGCTCTAGCCACAATCTCTGATAGGTTACAAAATTGCTTTGATTGCAAGATAATCTCTCCACAAGGGTTTGTTCCCATTGTACCAACAATAGTACTACCTGTTGAATCAAAGTACCCCTTGTATTCTCTCAAAACCTTCAAGCGGCGTTCTGGTAATGTTTTTGCCAATGAACCTCGGTTAAATATACCTCTTTCTCCTGACTTACTTTCTATAAGAGCCATCCATTCCTTCAAAAACTCCTCATTTGTTGGCTTTGTTATATAAATGGCAGAGTTATTAGCAAGTGCGCGATGGGGATGAGTCATATAGAATGCCCCCTTCTTTGCATCTCTTACATCAGAATCGTCAAGATCAGAGAGAGAGATGAGTGCGCTTCTTCTTACCCCTCCAGACACAACACAATCTCCAATCATACATGCAATGTCATGCACATCTATATTACGAAGTCTTCTACCCTGTCGTGCAAGCATAATTTCCTTTGCGAAAGAAAGTAATCTGCGAAGTGGCTCTGGTCCCGATGACTTACCTCCCATAGTTTTCAATCTAGCTCCAGCCGGTCTTAATAAAGAAAAATCAAAACTAATATCTTTACCCATCGCCCAAGTCTTCATACCTAATGACAATGAGTCTGCCCAACCCTCTCGACTATCTGGAACAACAAACGTTGGAACTTTCTCCCCTGTCTGAATTGAGATCTGTGGAAATTTTTGCACAGAAACACTTTCTACAGAAAATCCTACTCCTGTACCGCACATTGATATGTACATTATTTCTGCTAGATCTTGAAATGATTCTGGTGAAATGAATGAGCAGTTGTATGCGCAAACATTTGTCTTTCTCGCAGCAGGTCCAGCAAACTGTAATAGGCGCATGGAAGGCATCGCCTCTTGCTTAAGAATTGATTCTCTTACTTCCTCGTATTCTTTTTCTGAAAGTTTATTGCCCAGATTCTCTTTCATAAAACTAATATAACGACCGACTGTCTCGATCCATGTCTCTCTTCTACTCTCCTCATCAATCCACTTTGAATACGTTCTATAGTAAACAAATTCACCAAGAGAGTTTCTGAAATATTTTTTACTGTCTGTAGCTAGCTTTTTAACATTCTCTGGAACATCAAGTCCCTTCGCACGAATCTGAGATCTCTCATCTCGATACAAAACGTAGTGCTTTGCTGTCTTTATATAGTCAGACCGCATAAGTTCTGCCTCGACAACATCCTGCACTCCTTCAACGGTTGGAACAAAGTTTTTAAATTTCTTTGAAATACGTACAAGCTCCCCATAGACCTTGTTCGCAACAAGAGCAGATTCCTCTTGTGAGCCTTCAGAGGAATTTAGCATACCTTTATAAATAGCATTGGCAATTTTTTCAATATCAAAAGGTACAACTCTTCCATCTCGCTTGATAATTGATTTTACAAACTCTTCTTTCTTTCCTGATTTACCGGAAACCTTTTTAACTTTTGCCATCATCATATGAATTTAATAAATTATGCGAAAAATATTAGTAATGGGTTCATTGTACCTTAAAAATTTGATCAAAAAAATATTTTTTGACTGAAAAACATGGTTAAGAAATAAATTCCCACCCATGTAAACACATGGCTCAAAATAGACGGCAGAATAAAGCCTATTTTAGATCAAAACCTAAAACATTTCCCACTTCAAGATTATTTTTTTTGGCAAATCCACCCTTAGTTTCAAGAACGTACGAACTTTCTGACTCTGGGTAAAAAATTTTTGGATAAGTATCTGGCGAAATATTATGTTGAATAGTAACGATTTTTTTAAATTCATCTAGCCAAAATATATCTATAGTGAAATTCATGTCCTTCATCCATATGCCATATTTTGCTGGTTCATCAAAAACAAAAAGCATTGCTTGGTCGTCGGAAATAGATTTCATCCCACCAAGACCACGTGATCTAGATTCTGCACTGTTAACAACAATCAAAGAAACATCCTTTTGTGGGAAATGCAGAAAGTATTGTTTGTCATATATGTTTGCATTAAGTTTTGAGTACAAGAAAGTTGATCCGAGTAGGATAGTGCATGAAAATATGAACATTAATATTCTCGATGGCATTGTAGACTTATTTTAACATATTAAATAAGTATGTTCTAAATATCTTTTCACTATCTTTTTTACACCAAATTGATGTATATTTAAATTCGGCCGTAGACAATAACCCCTAACCAACTGGAGGAGTCTGTGAGTTGTAACAAAAATAGATTCCGTAGGCACCGAGAGCATAATCCGATGAAGATAACAGAACATCATCGGAGACCCAAAAGCCGAGGTGGGAAAAGAGTGAAAGGAAACATTTCGCGCGTTACCCGCGCCCAGCATGAAGCTTGGCACACACTTTTCGACAATTACAAGGTTTCGAGGATGTGTCATGAGTTCAGATTTTTTTATGATCTTTTTGGGGAGGATAGCCAGAAAAATGCACAGGGGCAATGTCCTCATGATGAACGCATTAACAACTGGATTCGTGGGACAAACAAACGCCATGTGGAATCTCGCTTGAGAAAGTGGCACGCATGGATGACGCTCTTTGGAGGAAAGTCGTTGGAGAAAATCATTCGCGAAATAAACGAGGTTTGGATTGATCCCACATTTAGACTTGAAGCAAGAACAGAAATATTTTACAAGAAAATAAGTGACTGAGTCTGAAATTCCCCATCACAATCACAGCGCCCCTACCTCTCGGGGCGCTCGTTTTTTATGAAAAATTTTCCGAATATTATAAGTACAAACAATTCTAAACCCCCGCCAATTTTATTGCACCGTACAAAACAACAACTCCTAATACTGTCATAAAAGTTGTCCAAATAGTCGGGTGCTGATGATGACTTTCTGGCAAAAGATCACTCGCACCTATATATAGGAATAATCCACAAAATAAGGCTAGAACAATCCCAAGAGCAGACTCGGAAAGAGTTATGAAGGTAGACACGAGTATACCGATAACAGGTGCTAACGCATCAACAAACAGCCATCTTCCTGCCTCCTTCTTGCTTCCTCCATTTCTTAATATAAGACTCACTGTATTAATTCCATCAGAAAAATCATGGACCAAAACTGCAACTGTGACAATCGCACCAACCGCAGTAGAGACCTGAAAAGCCAAACCTATTGCTATTCCGTCAAGAAAGCTGTGGAAAGATAGGCTACCCGCCCCAAGACGTCCACGATGACTTTCGTTCTCACAATGATCATCAGTTTTATGATGAGGAACTACAAATCTATCCACAATCATGAAGAGCACAAAACCAAGGGCGACAAAAGAAGTCACTGTCGACACATCAAAAGTTGAACCTGCAAGCTTGATGGCTTCAGGCAATAGATCAAAAAAGGCTACTCCAAGAAGCGCACCCGCACTAAATCCCAAGACCAAATGGAGACTATCTTTAAATTTCAAAGCCACAAAACCGCCGAGAAAAGTAGCCACAAACGCCCCTATTGCAATTAAAATAATAATCATATGATATAATTTAGCTAATTAATATAAACATAACATAATATGGAACCAACACAAGAAACAAAAAATCCTTCGAGCGTACTAAATATTCCTACTGCAATAGTTATTGCTGGTGCAATCATTGCGATAGCCGTTATTTATACGAAAGCACCATCATCTCCAAAACCCACAAATCAGGTTGCTTCATTTGAGCAGAAAATGAAACCCATAACAAATGCTGATTATATTATCGGGAACCCAAATGCAAAAATCAAACTTGTAGAATATTCTGATCCATCTTGTCCTTATTGTAAGGTCTTCCACAACACAATGAGAAAAGTTATGAGTGATTATGGAAATTCTGGAAATATCGCTTGGGCATATCGTCACTACACCTTAGACAAACCAAATGCTGATGGAAGTATCCTACATCCAAACGCAGGAAAGGAGGCGCAGGCAATGGAGTGCGCCGGCTCACTTGGAGGAAACGAAAAATTCTGGACCTTTACAAATCGTCTTTATGAAATAACTCCAGCCGTAACAAACGTTGCGCCAAACGGATTGGACCAAAAAGAGCTTCCAAAAATTGCTCAGTTTTCAGGAATAAATGTAGATGATTTTAATAACTGTCTTTCTACTGGAAAATTCAAAGAGAAAGTTGATGCGAGCTTCACAGATGGAGTCAATATTGGAATACAAGGAACGCCTTCGAGTGTTATTGTCCTAGACAAAGCATTTCCTTCATCAATCAAGGAAAAACTTATGCAAATATATGAGCCTTACAAGAACCCACAGACTGGAGAATACCCAATACGACTAAGCACAGATTCAAAGATGATTGTCATGGGAGGAGCAATGCCAATAGAAGTAGTGAAGGCAACTATAGATTTACTCTTTACTTACTAATCTACTTACCGATTTCACTTACTTAGGGACGCCCCTAACTTACAGTATTCGCATTCCTTGTCCTCGCATTTCTTGTTCCAAAAAGACAGGTTGTGAATCTCCCCCGCCTTTTCCTTCAATAGATTAATCAAATCTTCCACTTCCTTATCATTTACCTCAAATCTCTCCTTTGTAAATTTACCTTTGTTATCTGGCTCAATAAAATCAAGCTCGCCGGAAAGCATATTATATTTCTTTTTATCATCAAGACTTAAAAGTAACTTGTAGAAAACCAATTGCCTGTGATAATTTTCTTTATGATCTGATTTCTTTTTCCCAGTCTTGTAATCAACGACGTTTACATCTCTCTCATTTATAAATTCAATTTTGTCGAGCTGGCCTTTTAACAACAAAACAAAATTCCCAGTATCCAAGTGAACGCCCCTTATACTAAACTCCGTTAACAAGTTTCGATTCCAAGCACCATTATATGTATCAAAATATGTGCCCAAGGCGAGCTTCCCCTTCTTTAGGCTGTCTTGATAGTCAGTCGGTGAAAGCAGTGATTTATTTAAATTAAATTCAAATAAATCAAGTAAGTCCTTTTTACTCATATCCTCTTCTTCTCTATACTTATCAAAAAAAACTTTTAGTGTCTCATGCACCGCAGTACCATACATTTGGTGTTTGCTTTGTGCTCGAGGAAGTCGAATTAAATTAACAAAAAAATATTCCCATGGGCATTTCAAATAGTTATTTAGAGCAGTTACTGACAGCCCTTGCTCCAAAAATAATTTCTGTAGATACTCTTTGTTATGAATTTCGCGATGCTCGTGAACAATTGATTCGCTAAATAATGATGATTTATCTGTCACAATTTCTGTTGTCTCTACTTTTTTAAATTCGTCTGAAATTTCACCAATAAATTGAGTTGGTAATTGTTCCCGTCCTTCATTACCCTGCTTGGCGTACGTTATATATACAGCTTTCCTTGCTCTCGTAAGAGCAACGTAAAATAACCTACGTTCATCATCTATATTCCCACCAGCATCTGATGAAGTGTCGGACATTACATCTACATGAAAAAACTTTCTCCTTGTCTTATTCCCCCAATGCCCATCATAAGCACCAACAATATATACAAAATCAAATTCAAGACCTTTTGACTTGTGTGCTGTCATTAACCTAACACCTTGTTTCATTATCCCCTTTCCTGTCTTTGTTAGAATTCCATGTTCTCTGACCCTCTCCAAATGATCAATAAAGTCCTTCAAAAAATATTCTTTTTTTGCTCCAGCCATCTTTTTAATTTCACCAAAGAATGCTTCGAGTGTTGCCATTTTTTCAAGTGAGTCAATTCCAGACAATGCATATTCTAAATATCCTGACTCTCTGACAATAATTTCAAACAATTCAATAAATGATTTATTATGCCCATAACTTGCCCAAGAAGAAAGTTTTTTTGAAAGCTCAGGAAAATCCCTTTCAATCACATCGATTAACTTATTTTTTTCTCGACGAGCGCTTTCAAAGGTTTTGTACACATCGATTACTGATAACTTGAAGAAGTCGACAAATAATACCTTCCCCAACTTTTCTTCATCAGCCAAATTATTTATTGCTTCAAAAATAATCAGCAACTTACGAACATTTTCATCTTTCAAAATATCATTGTCGCTTTCTATCTTAAAAGGAACACCAGCTTTCTCAAAAGCATGGGCTACTGCAAACGCATCTTTGTTATCTCTGTACAAAATAGCAATCTCATCGAGAACCGTTCCAGAACTTATTTTTTCTTTAACACTCTTTACTAAAAAAGCATTTTCACTTTCTGAAGTTTCACATTCAAAAACATGTACAAGCTCCTTTCCTTTCTCAGCTTTCGCTTTCAAAGAAACCCTTTTACTTCCCTCTGGAACCTGATTATTTAATACAAGAGAGTGTGAAGCATCTAATATATTTTGTGTTGATCGATAATTTTCTTCTAGATGAATCAATTTTGCCTCTGGATAAAGCTTTTTAAAGTAGAGAAAGTTTTCAATAGAAGCTCCCTGAAATCTAAAGATCGCTTGCTTTTCATCGCCGACAATAAACAGATTGGGGCTTTTATGAAAATTTGAAAGTAATTCCAAAATCGCATTCTGTGAATTATTTGCATCCTGATGTTCATCTGCAAGAATATATTGATATGATTCCTGCAAAATGAGTAGCAAGTCCTCATCCTTTCTCAAAGTCTTTATAACTTCCACAATCATATCCTCAAAATCGTAGAACTTTTGTTTTATCAAAGCATTTTCATATGCCTCGTATAGTTTCAGCAACTCTTTATTCTTTTCTATTTGTTCTCTTAGTTTAATAAATTCACCCTTCATTTTTCCATTATGAGCACCCTTCGTATGAACTTTATCTGGAATACTTTCAAAATCTTGAACTTGCTTCTTAATCAAATTAGAAAAATCATCAACACCTATGGCTTCCCTCTTAAGATTCTTAATTTCATTTAAAGCCGGCTTTACATAGAAAAAAATATCTCCATATGGTTTAAGAAGTTCAAAATTATTTGATTCAACTATTTTTTCCATAATAGCGATCTGGTCTATATCTGTAATCGCTGTTGATCCTATGATTCTAGGAAATCTCTCTGGATATTGTTTAATAACATCGTTACAAAAACCGTGGAAAGTATATATATTCACCTTGTAACCTGCGGTTCCGATAAGGCTAACAAGCTTTTTTCGCATTGCGTATGCGCCTGATTCTGTAAAAGTAAGTGCCAAAATATTTTCTGGCGAGGTGTCAGTTTTGTTTATTATATTTGCAATTCTTAAAGTTAAGATAGAAGTTTTCCCTGTACCTGGACCAGCGATAACCATAACAGGTCCTTCGATAGTATCTACCGCCTCTTTCTGTGCCGTATTCAGTCTTTTGTAATCTTCTAAATTCATATATTGAAATTCTATTTTTTCCCTTTATCTCCTCCACCCTTCTTATCATCCTTTGGTTTTGCAGATTTTGTATGTGAGCCAAAAAACAAAAAGAAAAATATTGCCCCAGCGATTAACAAAGTTAAATTTTCCATGCCAACATTATACATCATAACGCTATGGTTGACTAAACTACAAATCAAGGGTAATGTATTACTTGGACAGAGTCGGTCAACAAAAACTCGGTTAACAAAATTCGGAGGACAAACAGAATATGTCGGCGAAAAAAATCAGCAGCACTCCCGAGGTTGAGCTCCTTCTTGGAGTCAACAGCGGGAACTTTGTGGCAATGATCTTCGTTGATGGGTCGATACAGACCTCAGTTGTACAACAACCCGGTCCAGACGCCTCTTTTCAAATGAATGAGTTCAATCGTCTGGTTGCACAGAATCTCAAACCGTACAGCAGAAATCACCGGATGAACAACGGTCGCGTAAGGGTCGGTTTCAAGTCCTGTGACTGCAAACGGATACCGACCGCCCAAATTTGTGATCTTTACGCAAAGTTACGGGCCTTCGCTGGACAACCCCAACCCTGATCAACGCCCCCATTTCACCCGTGCCTTCCCGCCAACCCCGGGGAGGCACTTTCTTTTATATGTGGTATTGTTATACATAACAACTATTCTATGAACGAAACTTCTTGGAAATTTTATACTTCAAACGAAGAAACACTGCAAGCTATGATTGACGCTTGTGAACTTGCCACCGAAAGTATCGATCTTGAACAATTTATTTTCGTACCTGATAATTTTGGGAACAAATTGATTGACGTCTGTGCACGCAAAGCTTCTCAAGGTGTAAAAGTTAGATTCATTTGGGATGCGGCTGGAAGTTTTAACCTCTTTGGCTCAAACATAATTGAGAATCTTAAAAGCAAGGGTATTGAGGCCATTTTTTTCAAAACCCTTTTTCCTGGATTTTTTGACGTACCAAACTATAAATCATGGTATTTCAGAAACCACAGACGAACCCTTGTAATTGATGAGAAGATTGGCTTCACGGGAAGTATTTGTATTTATGAAAAAATGAAAGATTGGAGAGACACAAACGTTAGAATCGAGGGGTTGGTAGTTGATGATATGCATAAGGCATTTGAAAGAATGTGGAATCGTGCTCACGGCAAAAAACTACCGAGGATCAAACGTGAAAAAACAAGCGATCATGAGTTTAGATATATAAGTAATAACCCTATCCCTCGCCACAGAAGACTGTATCACCAAGTTGTAGAAGCGATTCGAAATTCAAGAAAGTATATTTATATAACTACCCCGTACTTTGTACCGACTGGACATCTAGCAAGAGTTCTTCGTCTTGCAGCACATAGAGGTGTGGACGTAAAAATAATGATACCAAAATCCTCTGACCAAACATTTGTTGATCTTAGTTCGCGTACATTCTTTCATGGGATGCTCAAATCTGGCGTTCGTATGTTTTTATACAAAGATAAAATGCTACATGCAAAGACAATAGTGATCGATGGGGATTGGTCAAGTATTGGAACTTTAAACATGGATAACGTTAGCTTACTTTACAATTTTGAAGCAAACATAGTATCTATAAATGGTAGATTCGCTGAGGAACTAGCTTCACATTTTGTATACGACATGAATAACTGCGAAGAAGTAACCCTTAAGCAGTGGGATGATAGGTATTGGACTGACAAGCTCGCAGGATTCTTTATGAAATTTATTAGGAGTTTCTTTTAAAGAATGGCGATATTGTACTGAATTTACCGCAATTTTTGTAGACAAAAAAAAGAAAATATGCTATAAATAGGTTTCTTTCACATGAGTACACAAAGAGTAAGAATAAATAACTTTATAAAGGCACCAGAACTGCGTGTTATTACCGATGATGGTGAAAATCTTGGAGTTATTACCCTTGCTGAAGCTTTGACTCAAGCAAAGGCTAGAAACCTTGATCTTATTGAAATATCACCAAGTGCCGTACCTCCAGTTGCAAAAATCATGGATTATGGTAAATTTCAATACGACGAAAAAAAGAAGCAGAAGGTAGCAAAATCCCGTACTCAGACTTCAGAATTGAAGAATGTACAGGTCAAAATCGGTACTGGAGAGCATGATCTTGAAGCTAAAAAAGCCTCAGAATGGCTAAAAAATGGCGACAGGGTGAAAATCGATCTATACCTCGTAGGACGATCAAAGTATATGGACATCAATTTCCTTAAGGAAAGAATGGACCGTATAATGAAGCTAATTACAACTGAATATAAGGTTGTAGTGCCCCCAACAAAGGGTTTAAAAGGATTATCTGCTATTATTGAGGCACAAAAATAGAAAGGCAAACCAAAATATTAATAAAATTATATGAAAACAAATAAATCATTTTTAAAGAGATTAAAAATAACAAAAAGTGGAAAAATCCTCGCAAGATCAAAGGGCCAAAACCATTTTAATTCAAAGGAGAGCCGACGTTCTCAGCTTTCAAAGAAAAGAAGTATGGAATTTCCAATGACAAACAAAGAAAAGAGTCGATTCTTAATAAACGCAAGATAATATCAGCAATAATAAATTAGATTTAATTAAATAACATGACAAGAGTAAAGAAAGGCGTAAACGCGCTAAAAACAAGAAGAAATATATTAAGCCAAGTAAAAGGCTATCGTTTTAATAGAAGCACAAAGGAAAGAACAGCCTATGAAGCTATTTCGCATGCTGGTACTTATGCTTTTGCTCACAGAAGAGACAAAAAGGGTGATTATAGAAAGCTTTGGAATGTTAGAATCAACGCTGCCCTAAGAAATCTTGATGCAAAGTACTCATATAGTAAGTTCATCGGAAATCTAAAGAAAGCAAATATCGCTATAGATAGAAAAATCCTTTCAACTCTAGCTCATGAGAATCCAAAAGCTTTCGAAACAATAGTCAAGAAAGTA
>CAYXWP010000009.1:0-2004 GCA_964468845.1 uncultured Candidatus Saccharibacteria bacterium
TTTATGTCGTACCATCTGTCAGAGGAGCTAGTTATTTTTCCAAAATTTATTCCTTTTATTTTCTGAGGAACAACATATATGTAGTCAGGGGAGTAAAGGAATATTGCGGGTATTTCGTCTTTTAGAATTTTATCGAAGGCTTCGTAAGTACTTTCTCTCGTTTGGTCATTTGTTGTCTCTCTCGCGGTTTCAAGTAATTTATCAGTTTTACTATTTACATACATTGCAACATTTAGTCCTGGAGAGTTTCTCTGTGAAGAATGCCAGAATGCATAGAGGTCAAGATCTTTCCCTATGAATTCACCGAACAAGAGAGCGTCGTATTTTCTTGTTTTGATTATGTTCTGTGATAGATCACCATATTCAAAGATTTTTAAATTTACTTTTGCACCTATACTTTCCCATTCAGTTTTTGCTATCTCCGCAGCTGTTTTTAGTTCTGGGATGTCGGCAGTGGTTATCGAGAATTCTAGAATTTGTGTTGTTTTCTTGTCCTTTTTTTCCATAACACCATTTGCATTCAATGCCCATCCAGCTTTTGTAAGTATTGCAATTGCGTTTTCTTTGTTACTTTTCTGTACTGTGCCCATTGATGATTTGGTTGCGCCGAAAGGTATTGCACTATCAATACTCACTCCGTATCCATAAAGAAGCTCATTAACAAATCTGTCCTTGTCGATTGCCATGTTTAAGGCTTGTCGCACCTCTTTGTTTGCTAGAACTAATGCGCTGTTCTGATTAAAAAATATTCCAAAGATTCGTGGTAATGGAGAAGTCATTATTGAGGCGTTCAAAGTCGAAGAAGCAATCCTTGTAGCTTCTTGTGCAGAGATTCCTGCAAGACTTTCTATTGTTCCATTGTTAAATGCTTCAACAGCGGCTTTCTCATTTGGAAAGAAATAAACATTTATTGAGTCAAGATATGCTTTTTTATTGTAATAGCGATTAAAGGCAGTAAAGTTATATTTTTGTGGTATGCCACCGTTGTCTCTGCTTATCGAATTGAGTTTGTATGGTCCAGATCCAACGGGCTCAATATTATATTGGCTGAAAATGAATTGATCTGCGTCAACGTTTTTCCAAATATGTTTAGGAAGAATCCCTATTGTGGTGTTTGAAAGGAAAGGGGAATATGGCTGTTTTAGAATAAACTGAATCTCTTTTTGATTTACCTTTTTGATTGTTACATTTGCCCAATCAGCACGCTTTGGACTTTTTAGATCGCCATCTTGAATTTTTTGAACGGTAAACTCAATGTCATCGGTTGTGAGTTGAGTACCATCATGAAAACGAATGTCATCTCTTAATGTGAATGTGTATGTTAGACCGTCACTCGATATAGAATATTTCTGAGCAAGATCATTTACTAATTTTCCTTGCTCATATTTCATGAGGCCAGAATATACTATCTCTGATAGGTCCTTATCTATATCTGTAAATGCCAGCACGGGATTTATTGATCTTGGAAGACCGACGACACCTTCATTCAATGAACCCCCATTAGCAGGAATTGATACAATAAATTTTTTGTTAGCTTTGTTTGCGATAGATAGGGCAGAGATAATCAATACTACAACTAGAAAAGCAAAAACGATTTTCTCGGTTGCAGAGAACTTTTTTATTATTGTAAGTATTTTATCGCCTCCTTTGATGCGGAATTCGTTTTTCATATTAACCTACACGGTACGTTAAGCCTAATTATATAAGAGTAATAAGTGCTGAGATAACAAAAAGAATGGCAACAGTTATTGTTATTATGAAGAGTGTTCTTTCGAAACCACGTCGTGTGTGGAAAGCTGAGCTGAAATTATCCCCACCACCAAATGCACCGCCTATTTGAGAGCCGGTCTTTTGAAGTAGTATTGCGGTTACTAATATCACCGCGAGTACAATCTGTATGTACGGAAGTATAGAGATCATCGTCTTCATTGCGATAGAATGTATCATATTGCTTAAATATGTGCAAGGGGTTATTATATTTATATATATGGAAAATAAAACGCA
>CAYXWP010000009.1:2104-17611 GCA_964468845.1 uncultured Candidatus Saccharibacteria bacterium
TATACGGAAAGTGCCAGTCTATACTATAGTCTTACGGAGGAGGGGCAGAGATCTCATATAATAGAGACATTGAATGCATTCTCTAAGTCTCTATCCGCAAGATTTTTCAATGCATTCCCAGCATATGATTTTAGTGACTTAAATGTCACTGTATACATACAGAACTTTCTTGAATGGTCATTTGCGAATCTCGATACGATATTTTCTAGTGTGACAAAGTTAGCATTCCAGATATTCATAATGCTTTTTGCTTTGTTCTATCTATTACGTGACGGTAGTAAGCTTAAGAAAGCTTTGATTTCTCTGAGTCCACTTCTAGATACATATGATGAAAAGATTATTTTGAAAGTTAAGCAAGCTATCAGATCTGTAGTCGCAGGTTCACTGATGGTTAGTGTTATACAAGGAATTATGACAGGGGTAGGTTTCTTGATTTTTGGGGTGCCAAACCCTGCACTCTGGGGAAGCTTCGCCGTCGTGGCTGCACTTATCCCTGCATTCGGAACATCTCTAGTTCTTGGTCCTGGTATTATTTATCTTTTCTTAGAGAGCACCCAGCTTCATGCTTTCGGGCTTCTTGCTTGGGGGGCATTGGCTGTTGGTTTGATTGATAATTACTTAAGTCCTATATTGATGAATCGTGGTATACAAATCCATCCATTCATTATTCTACTTTCAGTTATGGGAGGTTTGGCATTCTTCGGTCCCATCGGTTTCATTGCAGGCCCTTTGATTGTCGCATTGCTTGCGGCTCTATTTGAAATTTACAAGGCAACAAAATAGTGTTAGAGTGCTCTTACTGTGGCATTCGTAGATGAATTACAATTTCATATAAAAGCAGGAAACGGCGGAAGCGGGGTAGTTCGTTGGCGTCATGAAAGAGGCAAGGAATTTTCTGGTGCAGCTGGAGGTAATGGTGGAAAGGGTGGAGATGTTTATGTGAAAGCCATTCGTGATTTGGGCATACTCGCTAGTTATCGTAATACAAAAGAATTTGAAGCAAGCAAGGGTGAGGATGGAATGAGAAATAGTATGCACGGGGGAGATGGTAAAGACCTTACTATTGATTTACCTATTGGATCAATTGTTACTGATTTACATACAAAGCGCGTATATAACCTTACAGAAGATGGAGACAGGATTTTAATACTTAAAGGTGGAAGAGGCGGACTAGGCAATGAACATTTCAAGGCTTCAACAAATGTTACGCCTACACAATTTACTCCTGGAACAAAAGGGGAGGAGGCAGATTTTCATATTGAATTGGAACTTGTGGCTGACGCAGGGCTTATCGGTTTACCTAATGCGGGTAAATCTAGCTTGCTTAATGCTTTGACGAATGCGCGTGCACAAGTCGGTAGTTACGCATTTACTACGTTAGAACCGAATCTAGGAGCTTTAAGGGGTGGTTATATTCTTGCTGACATCCCTGGACTTATAGAAGGGGCTTCAGAGGGCAAGGGACTAGGGCATAAATTCTTGCGTCATATAAAGAGAACAAAAAGAATATTACATTTAATTTCGCTTGAGAATTCTGCATTGATTGAATCTTACAAAACTATTCGTGGAGAACTCGAGCAATATGGGCAGGGGTTGGATGAGAAGAAGGAAACTATTATTTTAACTAAGGTTGATACGATCGATGAAAAGGGAGTTGCATCTGCCGTTAAAAAACTGAAAAAATATACTAAAGACATACTTACTGTAACTGTGCTTGACGATGCTTCTATCAAGAATTTGTCTGATGAGATAGTGAAGAGGTTGAGGAAGGACTAATGATGCGGCGCCCCGGGTTGGCTTGAGGGTCATGGTGCATAAAGATTTGGGGCCAATACATAAATGGCTGATATATCGTGGTGGATAGTTATATTAAATTAAGTAAGGGAGGGGCAACATATAAAAAATAGACTAGTTAAAAATAGACTAGTTTTTGCTATATATTAAAACAGGCACTTAGTAAAAGGTGACCAAAAATTGGTCAGGTTTTGCTATGTGGCCTACCTTGTGATCGTGTGACCTCGTTCAAAATTTTATATCCCTAGTTTCTATAAGTTAATTGCAGGGTCAAAATGGCAAAATACAAAAGGCATGGGGCAGGGGCAGAAGTGGGGAAGGCGATAGAGTTTCGTTTTAGCAATTCTATGATAATATAAACTAAATGGATAAGAAATACGTCGCTACTATAGGCCTAGAAATACATGCAGAGCTAAAAACATCTTCTAAGATGTTTTGTTCTTGTAAAAATGACCCAGACGAAGAGAAACCAAATGCCAATATCTGTCCTGTGTGCATGGGGCATCCTGGAACCCTCCCCGTACTCAATAAAGAGGCTATTAAGCACGTCTTAAAGATTGGTTATGCAATAAATGGAACGATTGCAGATTTTACTGAATGGGATAGAAAAAACTATTTCTACCCAGACATCCCAAAGGGCTACCAAATCAGTCAGTACAAGTATCCACTTGTTTCTGGTGGTAATCTTGCGGGTATCGAACTTACAAGAATTCATCTTGAAGAGGATACTGCACAATCAACTCATGATACTCATAAAAAAAGTTTAGTTAACTTTAATCGTGCAGGTGTTCCACTTATGGAACTTGTCACTGAACCTGTCATACATGATGCAGAGACTGCGGTTCGTTTTGCGAAAGAACTTCAATTACTTTTGAGGTACGTCGGAGCAGGGGAAGCAAATCTGGAAAAAGGTGAGATGCGAGTAGAAGCAAATATTTCTGTTGCATCACCAGAAAATACTCTCGCTAGAAAATTTGGAACAAAGACAGAAGTAAAAAATCTAAATTCATTTAAGGCAGTAGAGAAGGCTATCGCGTATGAGATTGTGAGACAGTCCAAGATGCTCGAGAAAGGGGAGAAGGTGTTGCAGGAGACAAGAGGCTGGGATGAGAATTCTGGAACTACTTACTCTCAACGATTGAAGGAGAGTTCACATGACTACAGATATTTCCCAGATCCAGATATTCCAAAATTAAAGATAAGTGAGGTAGAGGAATTTGGGAGAGAACACATTACAAAAGAGACACCCGAGTTGCCTTGGGCAAAGAGGGAAAGGTTCCAGAAAAACTTCGGAATGACCGATAAGGAAGTTTCTATTTTTGTAGATCAAACTGAGGTCGCGGATTACTTTGAAAAAGTAGTTGAGGGGAACTCAAAAATAGTAAAGTTGGCGACGAATTATATTCTCACCGATTACCTTGGTTTGTTAAAAAAAGAGGGTAGAGAAATTGGTACGATTGACGCTAAAAATTTTTCAAAATTAATGACAATGATTGACACTGGAAAACTTTCTTCAAGAGGAGCAAAAGATACTTTGGTTTTGATGATGAATGAAAATTCTGATCCGGAAATAATTGCAGAAAAAAATGGTTTGATTCAGAAAAGTGATGAGGGAGAAATAAAGAAAATTGTTATTGAAATTGTTTCAAAAAATACTTCAGTTGTAGATGACTTTAAAAAAGGAAAAGCTGTGGCACTTCAGTTTCTAGTCGGACAGGGAATGAAAGCAACTAAAGGATCTGCAAATCCAGAACTTTTAAAAAAGATTCTACTTGAGGTGATTAACGCTTAGCTTCTTAACCTCGTTTTTTGCTGGTCTACGACCACCCACTTTTACACCCATTTGAGCTAGGACACTTTCGATGTCCTCCACCTTATAAACTCTATAATTGCTGATAGGGTGTCTGCCTGCTGGGAACTTACCACTATTGTCCCAGTTACGAAGAGTAAGGGGGGAAACCCCTAAAATTTTTGCTGCTTGTTTTATTGTAAGGTATTTATTATTCATATTATTACTTGCTTTTACTATTGATATATATTATTAAACATTAATAGACATTATAACATTACTATTAAAGTTGGCTAATGTTTTATACACAGTTGTAACCCAAGTGAAATTACTGAGATTTGGCATGTGTAGTGGAGTTTTGAATATTTCTTTGTACAAATTTTAATTTATTAATATTTTACGCATAGAAATATTACCCAGAATATTTTATTTGCCCTATAACTCAATTTTGAGCCTTGCAGAAAATTTCTTCAGTTTTTTAAATGTAGAATTTGATTAGATATGGGTAACTTTTAGTTGAATATTTTTTTTGAATTTTTTCGTGTTTATCCACAGTTTTTTTGTAATTTTCCTTGCCGAGATGTGTTATAATTTTAGTATAAAAATATGAAAGATACTCTCATTTTACAAGACAAAAAATATATCTCGGCTAGACGAGCTTCTCAGGTTTATAGTTACGCTAGTGATTATGTCGGGCAACTATGTAGAGCAGGAAAACTTGATTGTAAAATGGTTGGTCGTTCATGGTTCGTGACCGAGGAATCTTTGATCAATCATCGCTTGTCTGTTAAGCAAGAAGTTGCTAAGGGGGACGTGATTGTTCCAGT
This sequence comes from uncultured Candidatus Saccharibacteria bacterium, assembly GCA_964468845.1. Taxonomy (GTDB): domain Bacteria; phylum Patescibacteriota; class Minisyncoccia; order Phycocordibacterales; family PALSA-1337; genus CAIOGI01. Next base: position 6,515 of record CAYXWP010000009.1, read on the forward strand.
GGCAAAAGACGAAGTTAGAAATGGGGTAGAAAATAGTGTTGAAAATATTGTTACTTCAGTCGCAGAGACTTCTCTTGTAGAAGTTCCAAAAATTATTCATCCAGTTTTTACGAATACATCTATTGTATTTAAAAAGAGTGCTATAAAAAATTTTCATAATCATTCACTTACCGCTTCTGCAAGCCATTTCACAATGATGACTCTTGTTGCTGTAGTTTTTTTTATTACGAGTCTATTTCTTTTTCAGTCGATGCTTTTTTCTTTTAATCATTCATCTGATGTTTCAAAGGTATCACCTGCGTCAGTTATTTCTGCAACCGCACAAGTCGTTGATAGAATTATTTCTTTTTTCTCATCTGTTCCAAAGCTTGCTATGAATTTATTTATTGATGATGTTGTACAACCTGTTGTTAGAGAGGTTGAAAAACCACCACCATCTCCATTCAATGGTCTGGCGGTGTTGCCTTTATCAAACTCAGTGGTTCAGAATGAAGTTATGAAGGAAAAAACAATCAATTCATTTTCGGACACAGTTGAAATTAAACCAGACACGAGTGGTACCGCAGGAGTGATCACTCCAGTATTTAAAAAAGCAAAAGGTGAAGATTTCCTCTACGTATTGGTGCCAGTTAAGGATAGTAAAGATAAGTAGTCGTACTCAGTTGCTCCTAGTTAATTTGAAACGATTGATTGGGAACACATGAGCGCGATGCTTATGAGGTCGAGAAAAGAAATTATCAGAAAAATTATTAATTAAAAAAATATTGTGAAAAAAATTATTAATACATTAGAAACAAGTACAATAGCATTATTAATGCTCGTATTGATGTTTTTAATCGTTGAACCAGCAATTGGAAATGCTGTAACGAGCCAGATGACAGAAACACTTTCTGTGACATCTGAGATCTCATTCCTTACACCCGCTTCAGATGTGACCTTAAGTCCTGCTATCGCCGGTATCACTGGTGGTACAGCAAATGGTCAAACACAAGTTCGAGTTCTTACAAACAATGCCACTGGTTATAACATGACGATATTTGCCAGCTCATCTGTGGGTATGCTCGGAAATACTCAAGGTGGGAATATTCCTGTGTACGTTTCAGCAACAGCTGGATTACCAGATTTCACTTTTACCACACCAGCTAACAGTGCAAGATTTGGTTACACCATAGAAGCTTCAACAACGGCAGATCTAGCAACAGCTTTTAAGGATAACGGTTCTGTGTGTGGAGGTATTGGTTCAGCTGATGCGGTCAATCAATGTTGGTTAGGTGCGACAACAACACCAGTTCAGATCATCAATCGAACAAGTTCAACTCCAGACTCAGGAGCTACGAGTACAATAAAATTTCGAGTCGTAGTTAGCTCAAACCCAAGTCCAGCTATACCTTCGGATACTTATGTAGCGACGACAACACTTACTGCAGTAACAAACCCATAAGCTTTTAGGTTCTTAAACTTATTACCACAATGAAATTAAAAAATATTATCAGAATAATTCTAGGACTTTCAATAGTTTTTGGAATTCAGAGTATTACAACCACAGTTGTGAATGCTGCTCCATATTCTATTGAAAAACTTCCTGATTCTACGGTTTACAATGACTTCGTCGTCGGTCCTGGAAAATATCAAGTTGAACTTAAACCTGGGCAGTCGAAGGTTGTAAACTTGGTTGTAACAAATCGTCTTGGAAAGAATAAATCTTTCCAAATTCAAATTGAGGACTTTAAAGGTACTCGTGATTTGTCAAATCCTGTTCAGCTACTTGATGCTGAGAAAGGTCCATATTCTCTAAAGGATTATTTGAAAGTCGCTTCAACAACTTTCTCTATGGGGAATGCAGAGAGAGTTACAGTCCCTGTGACGATTCAAATTCCAACAGATGCACAGCCTGGTGGCCTTTATGGAAGTATCATAATCAGTACTGTAACTACAGGCGAAGAACAAGTGCCTGAAGGTGATTCTAGTGCTGGTGTTAGTCCAGTGATCACTCGTATCGGTTCTTTGCTCTTTATCCGTGTTGCCGGAGAAGTAAAAGAGGATTTAACAATGAAAGATTTTTCATTGAGAGATCATGCAAGCTTCCTATGGGCACCTCCAGTGAATTTCCAAATTCTCTATGAAAACAACGGTACGGTGCATGAAAACCCTAAGGGTTACATTCACGTAAAGAATATGTTCGGTTCAGAAGTTGCAAATCTTGAAGTCGAACCATGGTTCGTGCTTCCCGACTCTCTTCGTGTGAGAGAGATGACTTGGAATGCCCCATTCCTTTTCGGAAGGTATATTGCAACGGCAGAGATTGAAAGAGGTTATGGAGATTTGAAGGATGTAGTTAGTGTCGCTTTTTGGGTCATTCCTTGGAAAATTATCTTAGCTGTATTTGCAGGAATTGTGATTATTGTCGGAGGAATAAAGTGGTTAATGTCTAAAGTAAGTATTTCTATCAAATGAAAAGTGTATCAATACTATATATAACTGTATCTTTTGTTACTACCTTCGCTTTGCTTTCAACAAATTTTGTTCTTGGTCAGGTTATGTCAGGCGGAACATATAGAATACAGAGCGATAGTATAAACTTTGGAGGAAACTACTCCACATCGACTACATATCTTATGCAAGATACTCTTGGGGAAGTAGCGACAGGTGAATCAACAAGTACGAACTTTAGAATGAAGGCTGGTTATCAAAATATGCAAGGAAACATATTATCACTATCAGCAGTATCAAGTGTAAATATGACTCCATCTATCGGTGGCATCACTGGCGGTACAGCAAATAGTTCAACAACCTTTACTGTTATCACAGATAATCCTGCTGGATATACGGTTACTATAGTAGCAAGTGGAAGTCCTGCAATGATATCAGCACTTGACAGTATAGCGGACTACACTCCATCAGGGGCGAATCCTGACTATGATTTTTCGATAGTTTCGACTACATCCGAATTCGGATTTACCGTTGAGGGGACTGATATTGATCAAAGATTCAAGGACGATGGAGCTTCATGTAATACAGGTTCAAGCGATACTGAGGATAAATGTTGGAATGGCTTGTCAACAACTTCTCAAACTATTGTAAATAGGACTTCAGCAAATCAACCTTCAGGCACATTAACAAAATTGAAGTTTCGTGCAGAGTCTGGATCATCACATGTTCAAATAAATGGAACTTATGTTGCGACAACAACTATAACTGCATTGTCACTATAAAATGAAAAAATATTTTTTATTGATAATTGTTATATTGCTTACATCTACTCTATATATACACTATACGCAAGCAGTAGAAAATATTTTTGAGGTTTCGGCAAGTGTAGTTGAGGAGGATAACTTTCCACCATCGATACCGACTGGATTAATTGCCACGCCCGTTTCGTCATCACAAATAAACTTGATATGGAATGCGTCAACCGATGATACGGGAGTTGTTGGTTACAGAATTTTTCGAGATGATATCGTGATTGCGACGACAACCTTGCTCTTCTATAACAATACTAGTCTGACAGCATCAACGACATATACATACGCTGTGGAGGCATTCGATAGAGTTCCAAGATTTTCAGGACAGTCAGCGACAACAAGTACGACAACTCTCGAAGAATCGATAATAGTCATTCCGCCAACTCCGACAACGACCCCAAGTATTGATTTAGGTTCATCAAGTTCAGGATCAAGAGTATTAAAGATAGATGAATTAAAAACAACAACCACATACGATTCAGCAATTGTAACTTTTACCACCACTCAAGCCGCACAGACAAAAATTTTCTGGGGTATAACGGAAAATTATGAATTGGGTTCTATATCAGGGTTTTACTACGAGTTGGATCACAAAATAAAAATTCCTAGTTTAAATTCAGACACAAAATATTTTTTCAGAATTGAAGCAGTGAATCAAATAGGGTTTACGGTTTCAGAGGAAGGCTCTTTTCAAAGTCAAAAGGTTTATAATTTTTCTCGACTAGCCAATGTCACACATTTCCAGGCGATACCACAAGAGAATAGCATCGCGCTTTTATGGAATATTCCTCGAAACAAAGACATTGAATCAGTAAAAATTATTAAATCAGATAAGTTTTTCCCAAGGGATATTAATGACGGAGAAATAATCTTTGAGGGGTACTCAGAAGAATATCTAGATACCGAGGTGGTCAAGGACAAGGCATACTATTACGCAATCTTCTCCAAAGATGCGAACGGAAACTATTCATCTGGAGTCCTTGCTCAAGCGAGAATAGGGAAACCATTGCCCATCACTGCGACGTCGACAGATCCATTCTTAGGGATACCAATTGTCGAGAATCTAAATTCAATAATAAGAGAACTAAAATTTTCAGACTTCGACTTCATTCAGGACAATGTGAAAATAGAAAATACAGAGTCAATAGTCGCGATAGATGGATCAAAAAATTTAACGATACTGCTCGATTACAATAAAGTTCCAGAGATTCTAAAAACGATAGCCATAACGCTTACAGATCCGAAAGACTCAACAAAAATCTTTACCTTCTTGCTCAGAGTGAACAAAGAAAAAACACAGTATGAAGCGACGATAGCGCCCCTCGGTGAAAGTGGAAAATATAAAATGAATATAATCGTTCTGGATTATAAGAACCAAGGTTTGAAGAGAATGGACGGACTTCTAAACGCATTAGTATGGCAAGGAGCACAGGAAATTTTTAAGAATTGTGCAATCTTCGATGAATATGGTGAATGTAGTAGTTTAAACAAAAGAAACAGCATTATCGCTTTCAGTATCCTACTCATACTTCTGGTGATCGCGATACTCAGGCTTGTTTTAAGGAGGAGAGATAAAAAAACTAGTGAGAGCAATGGTAAATAAAAACATTTACAAAAAAATAACTATAGCAATTCTTACGATAACTTTTGTCGTAGGTAATGTGTTTGTATTTGTCTCAAAAACAGATGCCGCTTTTAACCGCCAAATAAACTATCAAGGTAAACTTACGAATTCTTCAAATGTCGCAGTGGCGGATGGTCTATACGCAGTAGAGTTCAGACTTTACACATCAGCAGTGAGTGCAACAACAACGGCCATATGGACAGAAACAAATACTGGTGCAAATGAAATACAAGTTACAAATGGTCTTTTTAGTGTAATGCTCGGTTCAACAACACCATTTACTGGGGTTGATTTTAATCAAACATTATACCTTGGCGTGACAATTGAGAATGATTCAGAAATGACACCAAGAAAAGTCATAGGTGCAGTTCCGGCTGCTTTTGTTGCAGATACTTTGGATGGGATTTCAAGTGAACAACTTTTTAGATCTGATGTACAAAACGCGACAACATCAGATTCAACATTTTTAAATATTTCACAGGTGGGTGCAGGTAAAATTGCAGAATTTTTTGGTGTAGGTTCAAGTAGTGTTTTGTCACTTCTTTCAGATGGGAGTGTGGGGATCAGCACTTCATCACCAACAGCAAAATTGCATCTAGGCGCGGGAACTGCTTCCGCAAATACAGCACCACTCAAATTTACGGGAGGTACCATATTGAGTACATCAGAATTAGGGGCTGTTGAGTTTGATGATGAAAATTATTACTATACTACAGCTACTTATACCTCCGATTACCCACCAGCCCAAAACGGTACTTATGTAAAAGCAACAACTAATGATGCAAGTGGTCTGCCATATTATGCGACTAACCCGAGTTTGACAGTGATTGATGGTTGGCAATCCAATGCTTGGGCTAGTGTCGCAGGAACAAATCAGAGATTTCATATGGATCTAGGTTCTGCAAAGACAATCACTAGACTGTATTATGAGAATGGACATACTGGAGGAAATGTCACGAACTCGGGTGTTAAGGATTTTACTTTGTGGGGTTCGAATGATGGAAATGCTTTCTCTGATACAACTTATGGCAATGATACTGGATGGACACAATTAAGTACAGCAACATCGACCTTTGCTCAGCATGTAAACGCTAATGTTGCTGACCCGCATTATATTCACGTATATAACACAACGCCATACAGATATTACGCCTTAAAATTTGCTAACACTTGGGGTTTCGCACTTATGATTGTTAGACGTATTGAATTGCAAGAAGTTAGTGGTAGTAGAAGATCACTCTCGTTATTAACGACAAATTCATTCGCCCCCAAGCAAGTCGCTTTTACTGATCCAAGTGGGCAATTGATGGGAGGAGATTTAAATTTTAATTCTGCTAGCTCATCTCTTTATATTGGAAGTAATACCACACAAGCCTCTCCTGCAGGTTCATTTACAGTTCAAAGAACATTATCGGGTTCAATTCCGAATGGTTGGCACGCTTATGAAGATAACTCAAGAATAAGTTTTACTGGTGTTGGGTATGCAACCTATGATGCTCAGCCACGAATTGATAGTGGGGTAACTGGTCATGAAGTTGCGTTTCAAGCACGACCATCATATTACGGGGTTGAAGGATTGGGCGACCGATTGGACTCATTTGTTGCAAGTCCGACTCATGGTGGAGCGGGGACGATTGCTAACGTACATGGACTTAACATACGCGATATAGCTGGTACGGGGCCGGTTACGAATGATTATGGAGTATATGTAGCTTCATTGACTCGTGGTTTGACTTCAAACTATGCTATTTATACTGCGGGTACAACTACAAGTTATTTTGGAGGCAACGTCGGTATTGGAACCACGTCTCCATTTGCTAGACTCTCAGTAACTGGATCTGGAACTGGAACCGGCAGGGCATTCTTGGTTGCTGATAGTGATAATGCAACAAAATTCTATGTTGAAGATTCTGGAGATGTAACTATAGGAGGTGACCAGGGAGACACCGCATATTTCGGTAGGGGCGGAAGCAACACCGTGACTATCGGAGGAAATAATCAGATCACTGGAACTAATAGTGGTTACAATTGGTTTGTGGGTGGAGATCAGTCTGGAAGCGCAACTGTGAGACTTGGGTCTTCTTCAAACCATCCGTTAGCATTCTTTACGAACAACACGGAAAAAGCACGTTTCAGTGCTGGTGGTAATTTCGGAATTGGAACAACGACTCCTGGTTCAGCGTTGACATTAGCTCCTGTATATAGCACGACACCATTTATACACGTTGGTTCGCCAACATACTCTGCGGCCAATGTTGGATTTGGATTTAATGGTGGCGGTAGTAACTTCGGTTTGACTACTTATGTCTCTGGTCAAAAAGTTTCCACGATTGAGTCGAACGGCGGTATGGCGATTGGAAGAGGCTATTCAGGGACGGGAGGTGATTATCCAAGTGACAGTCTGTTAGTGGAAGGCAACGTTGGCATAGGTACTACCACCCCATATGCTAAACTAACAGTCGCGGGTGATATGGCAGTTACAGGAGGTATTTACGATAGTAATTACACAAGAGGGACAGACGGAATGATTCTTCAGACAACAGGTACAGGAGTACAGTGGGTTGCTACTTCTTCTTTAGGAATTGTTGGAGGGGGCGGTACAGTCACCAGTGTAGATATGTCTGTACCAACAGGCTTATCCATTTCAGGTAACCCTATAACAGGAGCAGGCACATTAGCTCTGTCTCTAACTGATGGTTACGTTATTCCTCTTTCAGCTTCCACTACAGAATGGGGTTCATTCTTTAATACTCCTTCCAATAGAATCACTGCAGGTACAGGACTTTCATGGGATGGAAATACTTTAAATGCCAGTGCCTTAGGAGGTTCAAATTGGACTTTAGGAGATGGATTCCTTAGAACTTCTACTACCACGGATGGTGTCCTAGCTTCATACTTTACCGCTACAAGTACTACTGCAACATCCACTTTTGCTGGAGATGTATCTTTCAATGATGGGTCGTTTTATTATGAACAATCATCAGGCATTACATCTATAGCATCTTTGCAAACTGGAGCAATGAACTTTGATACAGATGCTGGAGTTGTATCTTGGGTAGATCTTCCAATTTCTTCTGCTTCAGTTGGTACGGTAGAAAGTTATTCAGCACAAATTGGTTCGAGTCCTGTCCTTACAATATATGGGGAATCGAATGGTTCTGGAGCATCACAAAATCTCAGACTTGGTCTCGGCACTACCACCCCAACCTCAAGATTAACAGTATCTCAGTTAACAGATACAGCTACAGGAAGTTTAACAATGTTTTCTACAACAGGAAGCTCTACATCAATGTATGTAACTGCAACAGGAACATTAGCATTTGAAATTAATGGTCTCACTCCTTCATTGAGTATCGCTGGAGCATGGACAAACTCATCAGATATAGCATACAAGAAAGATATAGTAGATCTTGGGACAAAATATGGTCTTGCAGATCTTATGAAAACTAATCCAAGATTCTATAATATGAAGAACTCAGATATTCCTCAAATTGGATTCATTGCTCAAGAACTAGAAAAGATTGTACCTGAAGTTGTAACAGGTGAAGAAGGAAGTAAAGGTATTTCGTATGGAAACTTGGTGGCACTTTCATTTCAGTCGATAAAAGAATTAAATGCAAAGTTAGACGTATTGGCAAGTTCAACTGCTTCAAGCACTATAAATAATACAGTTGCCATTGTCTCAGAGACAGCTCCTGTTGCCACAACCACATATACAACAATTATTAATGAGACATACACGATAGCTACTTCAACAATTGCTACAACCACAGCTTCAATACTGCAGGAGTCAGTATCGTTTATAAGTATGATTGCAAATTCAGTAAAGGACATGATTTCGTCAACAGGTGAATGGGTAATAGCAAAAATAAGTGCAACTTATGTTTACTCAAAGAGAATAGAAGCTGAAACAGTTGCAATTTCTCAAGGCTTGGAAATGAAAGATCAGGCATCTGGACAGATATACTGTGTAGTTATAAAGAATGGAGATTGGGATAAGAGAGTTGGAACATGCGCATCTATTGCTCAGGCAACAACGACGGCGACAACAACTGCAACAACAACTGATCCAGTAGATCCAGCAGTCATCAATACGTACATTCCATCAGTAAACGATGATACAGATAATTCATCCACGACACCTCCAGTTGTAGGTACCACAACCCCACCAGATACAACAATAAGTACAATCATCACACCGATTACTAGTACTTCAACGACAGTTATTGTAGCTACATCAACAACTCCTATTATTTCGACTTCAACTACTGAAGTGGTACCGCCACCTGACCCAGTAGTATCTACACCAGTTCCAACGCCAGAGGTAACCCCAACACCTGACCCAACAACTCCCGAGATAACTCCAACTCCAGAACCAGCTATAATCACGCCGGTGATCGAGACTCCTGTAGCAACAACACCGGTCGTGGTACCGGCACCTGCTCCAGAACCAGCACCTACTCAAGTCACAGTTCCAGAACCAGCGCCAGTCCCAGTTGTAGATTCAGCGACAGAGTGATGTATTTTATAATAAACAATAAAAACAATAAATATGTATCATAATAAAATTTTTTCAAAAAAAGTCATACTAATCATAGTCTTACTGGTAATGGCGATAATCGCGGGAATTTACTATTCTCAAAATAAAGGTGGAAAAACAGCAAATGATGACACGAATATCTCTGTAAACACTAAATACACGGAAACATATACCCATCCGACTCATAATTTTTCTTTTAACTATCCAAGTAATTACACCATAACTTCAATACCGAATGATGGGGGAGAAACCATTCTTCTTCAAAGTACTAGCACGAAGACATCAGTACAAATTATGTTATCTCCATTTCAAGGTGATGACATAGATGTTACCAGCGATATTATCAAGGCTGATATCCCCGATATGAATATTGAAAATGTAAATGTAGTCAGTGTCACTAACACCCGAAAAGGTCTATCATTCACTAGCGATAACTCCGCATTCGATGGTAAATCGAGTGAAATTTGGTTTGTTTTTAAGGGAATTTTATATCAAATTAGCACGTATAGTGAATTCGAAGATTTTTTAAAAGATATTTTCGAAACATGGAAATTTGAGTAATGAGCATGTGTTATAATTATTCATATAAATGATTAAGAAAGAGATGATTAAAAAACAGAAAAAATGCGGATTAATTATTTCCTATATGGTGGCTCTGTTGTTTATCTGTAGTTTTTTATTCTTCATTCCATTAAACTTTTCTAACCTAAAAAACAATACTGCTTTCGCTGGTACTATAGGTAAACCAAGTAATTTCCTGACACTTAATACTGGGCTAGTTGGTTGGTGGACACTTGATGGGGCAGATGTAACTGACAAGGTTTATGATAGAAGTGGAAATGGGAATAACGGAGGATTTTATGGTGGAGCGACATCGAGTGCAAAGGTAGCGGGAAAGATCGGGCAGGGATTGAAGTTTGATGGTAGTAACGCTATAAAAATTGCTGATAACTTATTGATGGATAATATTCCAGCAATTACATTTGGAGGTTGGTTTAAAAATTCTGTGGCTAATATTGCATCAACTCAATACTATATAACTCACGGGCAATCAGGTTTTACCTCATGGATTTTAGGAAGAAATTCTAATGAGGCACCATTTTGCACTATTGTTAATACTACTCCTACCTCCGTAAATACCATAGGTGACACGGGCAAGATTCGTGATACGAATTGGCATCACATTATGTGTGTTTATGATGGTGTTGATATAAAGGTTTATGTTGACGGATTGATGAATGGAACACCGCAGGTACAGACTGGAAATGTTAGAGATCGAATTGATGCAATATGCATTTCAGGTTATGGTTATACTTGTACGAACCATGGTCTAGATAGTTCGACTGCTGATGACGTCCGTATCTACAACCGGGCTCTCTCTGCTACAGAAATCAAACAACTCTATACAATGGGTACTCCCAAAATCAATATATCTCAAACTGTTCTAGCAACCTCAAGTTGTACCACCGGCCTCTCTTGTGGACTCGTTGGTTACTGGACGTTTGATGGGAAGGATGTGACGGATAAAGTCTATGATAGGTCTTGTGGTTTGACTTGCACCACAGGGAATAACGGTTATTTCACTGGCGGGGCAACTTCGAGTGCGAAAATAATTGGGAGAATTGGACAAGGACTTAAGTTTGACGGAATCGATGATCAAGTTTCATTTACTCCAAATGATTTAGACGAAC